>JAUYHF010000056.1 GCA_030690165.1 Deltaproteobacteria bacterium
TTCTGGTCTTCTATCTGAATTCCTGCAACACCGGCTTTTTCAAACACCTCAACTGTCTTTTTTACCTCCGAGAGTCCGCCAAAACCAGTATCTGCATCAGCAATTACAGGTATGTTTACAGCATTGGCAATATAACCTGCCTGCTGGACAAACTCATCTCTTGTTAAAATCCCTGTATCAGGAAGACCAGCGCTGTTTGAGATACCTGCGCCCGACATATAGACAGCCTTGAACCCGCATTTTTCAATAAGCATGGCAGAAATCGCATTAAATGCGCCGGGCATAACTACTGTGCCGCTTTTGAGAAGTTTTCTGAATGTAGCAGGTTTTGAAATCATGTTGTCAGTTTTGTCAGTATTTTTTTATACACCTCAAAATCCCTGTCTGAAAATAACACAAACCGCACCAGAGACAATTTCTCTTTATTTGCCTTGATAAAATCTATCACAGTCTTCAATGCAATCTCCGCTGCCTCATTGATAGGATAGCCATAAGCGCCGGTACTTATGGATGGAAAGGCAATCGTCTTTACGCCATTTTTTATTGCAAGTTCAAGGCTGCTTTTATATGCGTTTGCCAATAACTTCGCTTCATCGTGTTTTCCGTCTCGATATATTGGGCCTACTGTGTGGATGACATACTTTGCCTTGAGGTTTCCGCCAGTGGTAATGACGGCGCTTCCGGCAGGACATCCGCCTATCTTCCTGCACTCTTCCATAATCTTTGGCCCGCCTGCTCTGTGGATTGCGCCGTCAACACCGCCTCCGCCAACAAGTCGTGAGTTTGCAGCATTCACAATAGCATCGGTTTCTTCCAGTGTGATGTCGCCTTTGATAAGAGAGAGTATAGTGGAATTGATGGTTGTCTGCATATTACGTGTCCATGCCCCTTGTATCACAATAAAATAATCCGGTCAATGGCAACGAAAGAGTTGTGATAGCATTGCTGCAATAAAAGGGAAGAGGCGATATGAAAAATTGTGAGGAGATTTTGAATTGGAAAAGGAATTATGCTCTTTCAGTGCTTTCTTTGATGTTCAATACCGTCCCTTTAAAACCTTGCGGGAATAATATTTTTTGTTCTTCTCTCTTAAAGAGGTCTCCTTTGACGTTTCCGGTTCTGAGTACGCCTCATTAATAGCCTCTAAAAGCCTTTTGGATTTCATCTTTTCAAGGAATTCCTTGGCCGCAAGGGTAAATAATTCGCTTCTGGAGTAATTATACTCTTTAGCAGCCTCATCTACTTTTCTAAATATTTCATCCGGGATAGATATTGCTGTTTTCATGTCATTAAGTATCACATATGGTTATACCATGGTCAATACCTTGTATAAGTCAAACACATTTGCGACATTTCTCCGTTTTCAATTAAGTAATCCATTGGACTTTTTAGACCCAGTGATTTATGCGGTCTTTGGGTGTTGTAGAAGATGAGATAATCGGCAAGCTTCTGGTTAAAGAGCGGTTTGTCATGGATAATATCCAGATGATTATCTATAAACTCCTCCTGTATGGTTCTATTGTATCTCTCAACATAACTATTGATTTTGGGACAATTAGGATAGGAAAAGAAATGAGGGATACTATCTCTTGAGAGTTCCTCATCAAACTCTCCAAGGTTTTCTCCCCCGTTGTCTGTTTGCCACAATGTAATAATCCCGGGATAGACTTGCTTAAACCTCTGGTAAAAGTCTTTCATATTCCTGCTCGTCAATCTTTTATAGTTAAGGGTTATGGCAAACTTTAATCTGGCATCTATTGCGCAGTAGAAATAATCCTTTACTCCATCAGTTATCCTTGTAATGGTATCTGCAACAATATGACCAAAATATTTTGGTTTAGGATGCTGTTTAACCCGAAGCCGTTTCTTCTTATTCACTCTATTCTGCGCCCACTTGGAGTTAGGGTCGTGATATGCCCTGCCTATCTTTGGAAAGTAAAAGAGTTTATGCCTCTTTATGATATTCCCGACGGTTGATTCAGATACGGTTTTAATACCCTTGTCTTTTAAGTATTTATCCAGAAGGGGTTTTATCTTTTCCTTTCCCAGCTTTGGATGTTCTAACCTTATATTCTTAATGTAATCAACTATCTCTTGCGGCGTATCGGGAGTTCTCTTTTTATGGGGTCTGGTAGATTCGGGTATCAATGCAAGAAGCTTCCCTCCACCTTGTTTAAGCTTATTCCTCCATCTGCTTATAATCTTCCTGTCTGCGCCAAAGGTCTCTATCGTTGCCTTCTCCCCGTATCCTTCATAGAACTTTATAATCTTCATCCTCTGCTTTGCTATCTCATCCTCATCAAATCCATTAAGGCTATGGAGCATATGCTGAAACCTCCTATAGCCTCCCATTCTACTAAATATCGGTTATGCCTTCGCATAATGATCCATTATTCCTTAATGTCGCATATGTATCTTAACTTATTCATGGCAACCAGACAGATAGAGAAGGATTAATATTCCACCTCTTTCAAAAATAATCCCTGCGGCGGCGCGGTCATACCGGCAAGTTTTCTGTCTTTGGCGTTAATAATGGCCTGAAAATCATTCAGATTAATCTTTCCTTTTCCAACGGCAACTAATGTTCCGACCATTATTCTGACCATGTGTCTTAAAAATGCCGTGCCTTTGACCTCAAGCGCAAGCAAGCCAGTTTCATCACTGCTTGTCAAAAGGGGAACAGGAGGGGTCGTCTCTATTGAAAAACAGAGTATCCCTTTTATTGGATGCGGGGCATCACAGTCTGCAGCCCTGAAGGATGTAAAATCCTTTTTACCAATGAGATAGCCGGCTGCCTTTTTCATTGCGTCTATATCTAATTTTTGAAAGACATGCCATGAGAAGTTGCGGTAAATGGCTGATGGGTAAGGTCTGTTAAGGATTAAGTATCTGTAGGTTTTTGCTATGGCATGCCTCCGCGAATTAAAATCAGGAGAAACCTCTACAGCATCTTTTATAACAATATCATCTGGAAGCAGCGCATTGAGCCCTGTTTGCATGGCAACAGTGGGTATCAGGCTTTCTGTATGAAAATTTGCCGCCTGCCCCAATGCATGAACGCCTACATCTGTCCTGCTGGCTGCAATAAGTTTAACTTCTTGACTCGTAATAATCTTTATCTTTTCCTGGATTATACCCTGGATTGTAGGGAGGTTTGGCTGAATCTGCCAGCCTGTATAATTAGTGCCTTTGTATTCAATGAGGAGCCTTATGTTGCGCATATTTCACAGATATTCCCTTATCAATATCTCCGCTATCTGCACGGCATTGAGCGCAGCGCCTTTGCGGAGGTTGTCCGCCACAATCCACATATTGATGCCGTTTGGTATGGATTCGTCCTCTCTTATCCTGCCGACAAAGACCTCATCCCTTTCAGAGACGTCTATAGGCATTGGATACTCAAGTTTCTTTGTATCATCCATCACTTTTACGCCAGGCGCCTTTGAAAGAAGCCCTTTTACCTCTTTTGCTGTAATCTTCTTTCCTGTCTCTATATTTACTGCCTCAGAATGGCTGTTGAATACAGGCACACGAACGGTTGTAGCAGTAATTTTTATTGAATTATCTCCCATAATCTTTCTGGTCTCATTCACCATCTTCATCTCTTCCTTTGTGTAGCCGTTGTCAAGAAACACATCTATCTGCGGAATGCAGTTGAATGCTATCTGATACGGGAAGACCTTCTTTTTTATCTCCTTTTGGCCATAGATAGCAAGCGCCTGATCAGACAATTCATCCATCGCCTCCTTGCCCGCGCCTGAAACCGCCTGATAGGTGGATACTACAATCCGTTTTATCTTCACCGCATCGTGAATAGGCTTTAATGCCACCACCATCTGAATGGTTGAACAATTTGGATTTGCAATGATATTCCGCTTCTTATATTCGCCAATGGCCTTTGGATTTACCTCCGGCACAACCAATGGCACATCAGGTTCCATCCTGAACTGACTGGTATTGTCAATGACCACACATCCGGCTTTGCCGGCCTTTGGCGCATATACAGCGCTTACCGATGCGCCCGGAGAAAACAGGCCGATATCAATCCCTTCAAATGTCTCTTCTGAAAGAAGATAAACCTTTTCCTGCTTGCCGTTAAATTCCAGATATTGCCCTGCAGACCTCTCCGATGCCAGGAGTTTTATCCTGTCGACCGGAAATTTCCTCTCCTCAAGTATCTTTATCATCTCCTGACCAACTACGCCAGTAGCGCCGACAACCGCTACATTATATTTTTGCTTTTTCATCGTAACACCTCAACAGTATTTATTGCCGCATATCTTATCATCTAAGTTTTAAAAATAAAAACAAAAAATTAAATAAATAATGAGGGACATCCGTCCCAATATTTATTGATGTCCGTGTGTTGTAATGTTATAAGTAAGTCGTCATGCCAGGGATGAGTTTTTATTTAATTGACAATAGGTATACTAAAGGTATAATTTCTATACTATGGAATTTGAGTGGGATACCACAAAAAGTAATGGTAATAAGAAAAAACATGGCATAGACTTCGACGAAGCCCAAGCACTATGGAATGACCCCGATTTGATAGAGATTCCCGTAAAAACCAGCGATGAACCGAGATTTTTGACAATCGGGAAGATTTCAGGAAAGCACTGGTCAGGAATCATTACATATAGGAACGGGACAATACGGATTATCTCGGTACATCGGTCAAGAAAAGAGGAGGTTGATTTATATGAAAGCTCGTGAATTTGACAAGAGATTTGATGAAGGAGAGGATATCTCCAAATACCTTGATGTATCGAAGGCAAGAAGACCAGAGCGGGAACAGAAAAGGGTAAATGTTGACTTCCCTTTGTGGATGATTAACTTATTGGACAAAGAAGCCAGCCGTTTGGGTGTGCCTCGGCAATCCATCATAAAAGTATGGGTAGCGGAACGCCTTGAAAAGGCATTTTGAATTAATCCTATTTTAACAAGCCACTACAGCGGATGCATTAAAGATGCACCGCTGAGTTTGGTCGTTATGCCCTCTCCTTTTTCCCCCTCTTATTTATATCAAGTATCTTTTTCCTGATCCTTATATTTTTCGGCGTAACCTCCACGACCTCATCTTCTTTAATAAATTCTATGGCCTGCTCAAGGCTCATTAGCCTTGGAGGCGCAATGTGGAGGGACTCGTCAGAGCCTGACGCCCTCATATTGGTCAGTTTCTTTTCCTTTATTACATTGACATCAAGGTCGTTCTCTCTTGAATTTTCGCCGATTACCATACCCTCATACACAGTCGTGCTTTCGCTTACAAACAGCTCCCCTCTTGGCTGGATATGAAACAAGGCATACCCGGTCGTAACACCTGTCCTGTCTGCAACAAGCGCGCCTGTTGCGCGTTTTGATATCGTTCCCTGCCACGGTTCGTATCCGTCAAAGATATGATTTAAAAGCCCTGTCCCTTTTGTATCCGTAAGAAATTCCGTTCTAAATCCGATAAGCCCTCTTGACGGCACACGAAACTCAAGTCTCACTCTGCCGTGGCCGTTGTTCTGCATCTTTTGCATCTTGCCCCTTCTCATGCCAAGCTTCTGCGTTACAACGCCGATAAATTCCTCAGGGCAGTCGATAGTAAGCTGTTCCATAGGCTCATGCAGCGCGCCGTCTATTTTTTTCGTGACGGTTTCCGGCATCCCAACGGTTAGTTCATACCCCTCCCGCCGCATCATCTCTATAAGGATTGCCAACTGCAATTCACCACGTCCCATAATCTTGAAAGAGTCCCTTGATTCCATCGGCTCCATTTTAATTGCAACATTATAAAGCAGCTCTTTTTCTAGCCTTTCCTTCAAATGCCTTGATGTTACAAATTTTCCATCTTTGCCGGCAAACGGGGATGAGTTGATAGAAAAAACCATTGATATGGTTGGCTCATCAACAGCAATTCTGGGCAATGGCTTCGGATTATCAGCATCTGTAATTGTGTCTCCGATATTTGCGCCTTCTATGCCCGCAAGGGCAACAATATCGCCCATAATTGCCTGCGGCAGATCAACCCTTTTCAGTCCCTGAAAGCCGTAAAGTGATGTAATCTTTGCCTTTACCACCTCTCCCTTCTGATTTACAATGCCAATCATCTGGCCTGCCTTGATCGTGCCGCTGAATATGCGGCCTATGGCAAGCCGTCCCACATAGTCATTATAGGCTATGTTTGTTACAAGGATTTGGAGATCCCCGTTCTCATCGCCTTCAGGCGCAGGAATAGTCTTTAATATCAATTCAAAAAGATGACGGAGGTCTTTTGTGTTTTCATCAGGTGTAAGTCTTGCAATTCCCTCCCTGGCTATTGTGTAAACAACAGGAAAATCTATCTGCTCTTCGGTTGCATCAAGGTCTATAAATAAATCATACACCTCATTTAAGACCTCCTTGATCCTGGCATCAGGCCTGTCAATCTTGTTTATGACTACAATCGGCGGAAGTTTAAGCTCCAGCGCCTTTTTCAGGACAAAACGGGTTTGCGGCAAAGGCCCTTCAGACGCATCCACCAGCAGGAGAACACCGTCCACCATCTTCAAAGTTCTCTCCACCTCGCCGCCAAAGTCCGCATGGCCCGGCGTATCAACGATATTTATCTTCACGCCGTTGTAGGAGACCGCAGTATTCTTTGCCATAATGGTTATACCGCGTTCGCGTTCAAGGTCAATGGAGTCCATCACCCTCTCTTCTACCCGTTCGTTTTCCCTAAATATGCCCGCCTGTTTAAGCATGAAGTCAAGCAGGGTGGTCTTGCCATGGTCAACATGGGCAATAATAGCGATATTTCTTATTTGTTCGTTTCTCATTTGGTCTCCTATAAAAGAAAGTCTGCGAGGGCAGACACATAGGTCTGCCCCTATAACCCCCAACCTGATGGGGATTGTGGTTGAATTTGTAATTATATATCAAAAAGGTTAAATAGTGCAACCAAAAACTTGAACCCCCTTTACATTCTTTTACAGTACCTCTTGATAATTTGATAGATTCTGCTATATTTGCTGATACAATCCTAAAGAAAGGAGGGATAATATTTAATGGGGAAAGAAGGCTGTAGGACAAAGCTTTAGCCTTGCGAAAACAGGCAACCCTAAAGGTTTGCCTACTGTTTAAAAAATCAAAAAGGAGGTTATGATGAAAAAGACAAATATTTTGTTAGCGTTTGCAATATTTTTTGCCTTTGCTGTTTCATTTTGGATTATTCCAAAGGCGAATGCAGTCCCTGCCTTTGCACGGCAGACAGGCCTGGCATGTTCAACCTGCCATTTCCAGCATTATCCTGCGCTCAATGCATTCGGAAGGGCATTCAAGGCAGGGGGTTATACACAGATTGGCGGAGAGGGTAAGGTTGAGGGCGAAGACCTCTCCATTCCTGATACGCTGAACGCATCGCTTGTTACCAAGGTGAGATATCAGAAGACAAACGGAAAAGATAATAATAATGAAAACGGGAGCACTGATACCAATAAGGGACAGCTTCAGTTCCCTGATGAGGCGGCGTTATTAATAGGCGGCCGTGCAGGTGAGCATGTGGGATTCTTGCTTGAGGCACAGTTAAGCGATGCTGATATGCCTGTTTTCGCAAGCTATAAAATGCCAATCACATATGATGTTGGTCCTATGAAGTTGAGCGTTATCCCATTTACAACAGATACAGCCGGCGCCTCTTACGGTTTTGAGCTTTTGAACACAGGCGCCACAAGGATGTCTCGCGTCCTTGAACACAGGACAGAAACATCGGCACAGCAGTATATCGGCACAGCGACTGCGGCAGAAGGTTTTGCATTTGTAGCCTCCAGTGACATGTTCTTTGTCAACTATACTATGTGGGCGCCTGTCCATGGGACCACTGATGCCGGTCCCTATTTGAGCTATATCCGTGCTGCTGCAACACCCAATGTGGGTGGCTGGGATATAGGCGCAGGAGTTCAGTGGTGGGGCGGAACCACAAAACGCGATACTAATAGCAGTGCAGGTACTGACGCTACCACAAGAGAATCTGCAGATGCATATGCTATAGATGCCCAGGCACAAGGCAATATGGGTTTACCTCTGGGTGTTTATCTCACATACGGCAATGCTAAAAGGACAAAGGCTGGAGATACGGCCAACCTCTTCAATTCCAATGCAAAGGATAAAAAGGCATGGTCTTTGCTTGCTGAATTGGGTGTCCTTCCCGGCAAGGCAACCGTTGCAGCCGGTTACCGAGCAGGCAACACAGGTGCAGCCGCCAATAACAAGCAAAATACCACCACGCTTGGCGCTACATACCTTCTGGCCCAGAATGTGGAGTTGCAGCTTAACTATTCCATGAATAACGGCTCTCACTATGACCTTGCTGCAAACAATGAGCAGCTAAACGGTGACAGGCTTGCCACGCTGATGGTATTTGCAGCATTCTAAGAAAGCCGTATAAACAGGTCTTTAGACCTGTTTATCCCCTCTTGAGAGGGACAGGGTGTGTAACATAGCTAAAGCTATGTTACTAGGAACTCTTTAAGATGGGGAGGTGTTTTAATCCCTCCCCTTTTTTGTTTGCCATGAAAAACAAAATACAAAATATATTGATTTTTGGACTTGTGCTTATCACTTTCGGCTGCGCCGCACCTTTAACCGTAAAATACGACGCAAGGCTCGGCGCGCCTGCTATTTCCTTGAAAGAGTCTTTCAATGTAGCCATTGCTCCATATAAAGACGAAAGAAAAGAAGGCAACCGTAAAAAACTTGGAGACATAACCTCGCCTGTCTTTGGAATAGATGCCCCCGAGCTAATCATTGAAAAGAATGTTTCTGACCTTGTAACAGATGCATTTAAAGAGCAGTTTCAACTTGCGGGTTTTAAAGCTGAGAAGGGAGACAAGGCTCAGGCAGACCTCTTGATACAAGGCTCTGTAAAGGCCTTCAGCTTGGATATAGGGGCAAAGGACGCAATTGAAATAGAAATAGAGACAACTGCAAAAGATGCAAAGAACGGTAATATTTTATGGTCAGGCGCTGTGACTGAAAAAAATGAAAGGTTTGCAGGCACAATGGGCAACTCAAGAAAGACCGTTGGCAAATATATCTCATCCTCCCTTGCAAAGGTTATAAAAAGCACCCTGACTGATATAGCCTCGGCAATAGAAAAGACAATGCCCAAGTCAATTGAGCCTGTTAAGGAAGAGATTATACTTGGAAGCGAGGGCAGGCTGTCTCTTTCTTCTGTGCCGCCAAAGACGCAGGTATTTATAGACGATGTATATTACGGCCTTACGCCCATCACCACAGACCTTGCGCCTGGTATTTACACTGTAAACTTTAAGATGGAAGGATTTAAGAAAGTTGCGCAAAAGATAGCTGTGAGAACGGGGCGGGTTACGGAGTTTGCAGTTGTGCTGGAAAAGGAGTAAAAACTGGCGGAAGGAGGAGGGAGTCGAACCCACCCACCCCGATGCAACATCGGGGCAGCACAGTTTTGAAGACTGACAGGGCCACCGGGCCATATCCCCTTCCAGACAACAACACTCAAACCTAAAGGTTTGAGTTACGGTAACTCAAGGCCTTAGCCTTGATAGCAACAAAAAAATCAGGTATTGCAACGAACAGCTTTTTCCCAATCCGTCGGTCCTTAAGGGCTATGTCTACTGGGATTACCGTCCATTAGGGCTTTAATCTTTTCAACCTTGCCTTTCAGGGCAACCCTTTGGTGGTTTAATGCACCCTGCGGATGGGTCTTACGCACGCACGCGTTAGTTCGTGCAATACCCAGAAGCGACCTTGGTTGTCACCTCCATAAATATTATATCACATCCACAACCTTTCGCAAGAGGAGCGTTCAGAGGGTAATGTCAATTATTATGTGTCAGTAAGAAAGGGGTATTAGTTCCCTCCTTTTTGTTTTCATAGGTAAATACAGCATACAGTATTCTTTCCATACTCGTTCTGTCGCTGAACACACCCATAGGTCTTGTCCTTCTCCT
>JAUYHF010000057.1 GCA_030690165.1 Deltaproteobacteria bacterium
TATGCAAGAAATTCTGCCAGTCCTCTTGTGCTTAATACTTTTGTTATTGCCGCTGTTAGGCTGGTCTTGCCGTGGTCTACATGACCTATTGTCCCTATGTTTATGTGCGGCTTTGTCCTGTCAAATTTGGCCTTGCTCATAAAAACCTCCTAGAAAAAGTTAAACTTAAATAACCAGGTCAGCAGAATACAAGACTAAAAACTTGTGACTTGGTGATTTGTGACTGTTCTTATTTACCTTGCACCTTCGCGACTATCTCTTCTGCTATTGAGTGTGGCACCCGCTCATAATGGGAAAACTGCATGGTAAAGGTAGCCCTTCCCTGGGTCTTAGATCTTATATCAGTTGAATAACCAAACATCAGAGCCAAGGGAACCTTTGATGACACTACATTAAATCCACCCCTTGTTTCCATGCCAAGTATCTTGCCTCTCCTTGAATTCAAATCTCCGATAACATCTCCCATAAACTGCTCAGGGGTTACAACCTCCACATCCATAATGGGTTCCAGAAGTATTGGGGTTGCCCTTCTCATTCCATCCTTGAAGCCAATAGAGGCCGCTATCTTAAACGCCATTTCAGATGAGTCAACATCGTGATAAGAACCATCGAACAATGAAACCTTTATATCTACAACAGGATACCCTGCAAGCACACCTGTATCTATTGTCTCCCTTAGGCCCTTCTCAACTGCAGATATATACTCCTTCGGAACAGTGCCGCCCACAATATTATTCTCAAATTCAAAACCTTTGCCAGGCTCCTGCGGTCCAACCTCAAGCCAGACATGGCCGTATTGGCCGCGGCCGCCTGTCTGTTTTATATACTTGCCCTCAGCCTCAACCGTCTTTGTTATGGTCTCTCTATATGCAACCTGCGGCTTGCCAACATTCGCCTCAACCTTAAACTCTCTCATTAATCTATCTACAATAATCTCAAGGTGCAATTCACCCATACCCGATATAATCGTTTGAGCGGTCTCTTCATCTGTCTTCACCCTGAACGAAGGGTCTTCTATGGCAAGCTTCTGCAGCGATATGCCGAGTTTTTCCTGATCAGCCTTTGTCTTCGGCTCTATTGCTATGCTCATAACAGGCTCAGGAAATATCATTCGTTCTAACAGTATCGGTTTATCATCATCGCATAGGGTATCGCCTGTTATGGTACTCTTCAGGCCCACTGCCGCTGCTATCTCGCCTGCATAAACCTCTTTTATCTCTTCTCTTTTATTTGCATGCATTTTTAAGAGTCTTCCAACCCGCTCTTTCTGCTGCTTCGTGGCATTGTAAACATAAGAGCCCGCTGCCATATAACCTGAATAAACCCTGAAGAATGTAAGCTGACCAACAAATGGGTCTGTCATTATCTTAAATGCAATGGCTGAAAATGGCGCATTATCATCTGCCTTTCTTTCCTCTTCCTTTTCCGTGTCAGGGTTTATCCCTTTTACAGCAGCGATATCAACAGGCGATGGGAGATATTCCAAAACAGAATCCAGAAGCGGCTGAATCCCTTTATTTTTAAAAGACGAGCCGCAAAGCACAGGGGTTATAGCCATCGAGATAGCGCCCTTTCTTATTGCCTTTTTTAATTCATCCTCTGTCGGCTGTTTGCCATCCATATATTTTCCCATAACTACTTCATCAAAATCAGCGGCAGCCTCTATAAGTTTGTCTCTGTACTCATGAACTATATCTTTCATATCTGAAGGGACATCTTCATAACGAAACTTTGCACCAAGTGTAGATTCATCCCAGATTATGGCCTTTTGTGAAACAAGGTCAATCACGCCCTTAAAGCTATCTTCTACGCCCACAGGAAGCTGCAACACAACAGGTCTGGTTTGGAGCCTGTCTACCATCATCTTTATAACCCTGAAATAATCTGCCCCAACCCTGTCCATCTTATTTACAAACGCAATCCTCGGAACCTTATATTTATTCGCCTGACGCCATACTGTTTCTGATTGAGGCTCAACACCTCCCACAGAACAGAACACCGCGACAGCGCCGTCAAGAACCCTTAAAGACCTTTCAACCTCTATAGTAAAATCAACATGGCCCGGCGTATCAATTATATTAATGCGGTTATCCTTCCAAAAGCATGTTGTTGCGGCTGAAGTAATGGTAATACCCCTTTCCTGCTCCTGAGGCATCCAGTCCATAACAGCCGTGCCCTCGTGAACCTCTCCTATCTTATAAGTAACACCCGTATAGTAGAGAATTCTCTCGGTTGTAGTGGTCTTACCAGCATCTATATGGGCCATTATCCCTATATTCCTTGTATTTTCTATCGGCACTGATCTTGGCATTTTGTCGCTTCGCTCCATTGCAAATTGCAATTATTGTTAGACTACCATCTGTAATGCGCAAATGCCTTATTTGCCTCGGCCATCTTATGCACATCCTCTCTCTTCTTTACTGCCCCGCCTTTACTGTTTGCCGCATCTATTAGTTCAGAGGTAAGTTTTTCAACCATTGTTTTCTCTGCGCCGCGCGCCTTTGCGTATGTTGCAATCCACCTTAACGCAAGCGATATCTTGCGCTGTGGTCTGACCTCCTGTGGAACCTGATAGGTTGCGCCTCCAACCCTGCGGGACTTCACCTCAAGCATAGGCCTCACATTATCAAGCGCCTTTTTAAATATCTTGAGCGGGTCTTCCTTTGTCTTTTCTTTCATCCTGTCAAATACTCTATAAACAATCCCTTCTGCAACACTTTTTTTACCATCGCTCATTATAGTGTTCACAAACTTTGTGATAAGTTTATCATTATATTTTGGATCCGGCAGAACATCCCTTTTTGAAACAATTCCTTTCCTAGACATCAAACCTCCCTTATCGCTTCGCTCAATTGCAAATTGAAGAGTGAAGATTGAAAATTGCAAATTAAAGATTTGATTTTACATTTTGCAATTTGCATTTTGCAATTTTATTTTGGTCTCTTCGCCCCGTATTTGGAGCGGCCCTGTTTTCTGTTTTGAACACCAACCGCATCCATAGTGCCTCTGATGATGTGGTACCTGACGCCTGGCAAATCCTTTACCTTTCCGCCTCTTATAAGAACAACTGAATGCTCCTGAAGATTATGGCCAATCCCAGGAATATAAGAGGTCACCTCCATGGCATTTGTAAGCCTAACCCTTGCCACTTTTCTGAGCGCTGAGTTTGGCTTTTTAGGGGTTGTTGTATAAACCCTGATACAAACCCCCCTCTTCTGCGGACATTCTTTTAAGGCAGGCGCAGTTGTCTTCCTTTTTACAGCCCTTCTCCCTTTTTTAACCAACTGATTTATCGTGGGCATCCGTTGTCTCCCCCTACCTTGCACCGAAAGAAAATCGGCCTCGCAACCTTTTTCTGAAACAAAACTTGGTAAGACTATCAGATTTCACAATTCATTGTCAAGTATAATTTAATACAAATGCAAATTTAATCTGATGGTTCTTGTGTTAAGCCGGATTCTTCAGGTACAGCAAGCGATAGTTTCCTGTAATAAGGGAAACCAGTGCCGGCAGGAACCAGTTTACCCATAATTACATTCTCTTTGAGTCCCCTCAGATAATCTACCTTGCCTGCGATACTCGCCTCTGTTAAGACCTTTGTTGTCTCCTGGAAAGAGGCTGCAGATATAAAACTTTCTGTAGAGAGAGATGCCTTGGTAATCCCCTGCAAAAGCGGTTCGGCGATTGCAGGCCTCTTTCCTTTCGCCAGCATCTTCTCGTTTGCCTCTTCAAATATATATCTTTCAACCTGGTCTCCAACAAGAACATCTGTATCACCAGGCTCTTTTATCTTTACCCTTCTGAGCATCTGCTTTACAATTACTTCAATATGCTTATCGTTTATCTTAACGCCTTGCAGCCTATAGACCTCCTGCACCTCATCCACAAGATATTTAGCCAATTCCTTAATACCAAGCACGCTGAGAATATCATGCGGATTTGCAGACCCGTCCATAAGAGGCTCTCCTGCCTTTACCCTGTCCCCTTCCCTCACACTTATATGCTTGCCTTTAGGAATCAGATATTCTTTAGGTTCCCCAATCTCCGGAGTAACAACAACCTTTCTCTTGCCTTTAGTATCCTTGCCAAACGACACTGCGCCGTCAATTTCGCTGATAACAGCGCATTCCTTTGGCTTCCTTGCCTCAAAGAGTTCTGCAACCCGCGGCAGCCCGCCGGTAATATCCTTGGTTTTTGTAGTCTCTCTTGGAATCTTACATATAATATCCCCTGCAAAAACAGCATCTCCTTCGTTAATTGTTATTATAGCTCCGACAGGCAAGAGGTATCTGGCCTCTATAGCAGCGCCATGGATCTTTAATGTCCTTCCAGCCTGGTCCTTTATAGAAACCCTTGGCCTCAAATCGCCCTCTTTATAGCTCACTACAACTTTACTTGAAAGACCGGTAACCTCGTCCACCTGTTCCCGCATGGTCTTCCCTTCTTCAATATCTCCGAATTTAACCACGCCACTTGCCTCTGTTATAATCGGGATTGTATATGGATCCCACTCTGCCAACACTTCTCCTGTCTTAACCTTCTGGCCATCCTTGACCTTAAGTTTTGCGCCATATATTAGAGAATTTACCTCTCTATCCCTTCCATTCTCATCGTGAAGGGCTATTTCGCCATTCCTGCTCATAACCACAACTTCATTTTTTGAGTTCACAGCAGTATGCAGATTTATAAATTTAACATTGCCGTCATGTCTTGCCTCCAATTGGGTTTGTTCCGCCCTTCTGCTGGCTGTACCGCCGATATGAAATGTTCTCATTGTAAGCTGTGTTCCAGGCTCTCCTATGGACTGGGCTGCAATGACGCCAACAGCCTCGCCCAAATCAACCATTCGGCCTCTGGCAAGGTCCCTTCCGTAACACTTTTTGCATATCCCACGTTTACTCCTGCAGGTAAGGACGCTCCTTATCTTTACCTTCTCCATGCCTGCCTCTTCTATTTTAGCCACGTTGTCTTCATCAATCTCTTCATTTTCTTTAACAAGGATATTGCCTGTGAATTGGTCTATAATATCCTCCATGGCAACCCTGCCCAGAAGCCTTTCACCTATAGGTTCAATAATTTCTCCACCCTCAATAAGCGAAGATATATATATGCCGTCCAATGTTCCGCAGTCATCTTCAGAGATTATTGCATCCTGCGCAACATCCACCAATCTTCTTGTAAGGTAGCCTGAATTGGCGGTTTTTAAAGCTGTGTCTGCAAGACCCTTTCTTGCCCCGTGCGTAGAGATGAAGTACTGCAGCACTGTAAGACCTTCTCTGAAATTAGCCGTTATCGGCGTCTCTATTATTTCGCCTGACGGCTTTGCCATAAGCCCTCTCATACCTGCAAGCTGCCTTATCTGCTGTGCAGAACCCCTTGCCCCGGAATCAGCCATCATAAATATTGGATTAAAACTGGGAATGCTCTTTTCTTTACCCTTCTCATCTTTTATAGTCTCTGTGCCGAGATCTTTGAGCATCTCTGCGGCAATCTCCTCAGTTGTCTGCGCCCATATATCAATAACCTTGTTATATCTTTCACCATCAGTTATCAAACCTTCATTATACTGCTTTTGGATTTCCTGAGCCTCGCTGTATGCCTTTCCCAAAAGCTTGCCTTTTTTGGACGGTATCTTCATATCATCTATACAGATAGATATCCCGGCCTTTGTTGCATATGTAAAACCAAGGTTTTTAAGCTGATCGGCAAGAATTACCGTCTTCTTATCCCCGGCGCGGCGGTAACAGATATCAATTAGATTTGCAAGCTGCTTCTTATCCATTACCCTGTTTACGAATTCAAATGGAATCTCATCAGGCAATACCTCGTTTAAAATAATCCTTCCTACTGTAGTATCTATCAATTTCCCATCCATCTTGACCTTTATCTTTGCCTGAAGATGGACCTCTCCTGCATCATACGCAACCCTGACCTCTTCAGGCGATGAAAGGATGCTGCCGGTTCCCTTAACACCATACCTTTCCCTTGTCATATAGTAGATTCCGAGAACAATATCCTGGGTAGGCACAATTACAGGCTTGCCGTTTGCCGGGGAAAGGATATTGTTTGTTGACATCATAAGCACCCTCGCCTCAGTCTGGGACTCTACGGAAAGAGGGATATGGACAGCCATCTGATCGCCGTCAAAATCCGCATTAAACGCAGTGCAAACAAGTGGATGAAGCTGAATAGCCTTCCCTTCGATAAGAAGCGGTTCAAATGCCTGTATGCCCAAACGGTGCAATGTGGGAGCCCTGTTCAACATCACAGGATGCTCCTTTATAACCTCATCAAGCACATCCCATACCTCCGGCCTTTCCTTTTCAACCATTTTCTTTGCAGCCTTAATAGTAGTGGCATAGCCGCGCTCTTCAAGTTTTTGATATATAAACGGTTTAAATAATTCGAGCGCCATCTTTTTGGGCAGGCCGCATTGATGCAATTTTAAATCAGGACCAATTACAATGACTGAACGTCCAGAGTAGTCAACCCTCTTTCCAAGAAGGTTCTGCCTGAATCTACCGCCCTTGCCTTTTATCATATCGCTCAAGGATTTTAATGGACGTTTATTCTGCCCTGTTATTATTCTACCCCGGCGCGCATTATCAAACAGCGCATCAACAGCCTCCTGCAGCATCCTCTTCTCATTTCGTATTATAATATCGGGGGCATTAAGCTCCATAAGCCTCTTCAAGCGGTTATTCCTGTTTATCACCCTTCTGTAAAGATCGTTTAAGTCAGATGTGGCAAATCTTCCTCCATCCAGAGGCACCAGAGGTCTTAAGTCCGGCGGTAAAACAGGAATCACATCCAGTATCATCCATTCCGGCCTGGCTCCTGACGACTTAAAACCGTCTACTATCTTTAATCTCTTTACTATCTTCTTCTTTTTTACCTCAGATGTGGTTTTTTTCATCTCTGAACGAAGAAAAGATGAAAGCTTCTGCAAATCCAGTTTCTTAAGCGCCTCTTTTACTACCTCAGCGCCCATACCTGCAACAAAACCATCATGACCATACTTTTCCACGGCCTTTTCATACTTATCATCAGTTAAAAGTTCGCCATCCTTAAGGTCGGTATCCTTTGGCTCTATAACTATATAGCTTTCATAATATATAACCCTTTCAAGCTCCTTCAGGGTCATATCCAGTATGGTGGCTATCCTGCTTGGCAGGCTCCGCATAAACCATATATGAGCAACAGGGGTGGCAAGCTCTATATGGCCAAGCCTTTCCCTCCTTACCTTGGAAGGTATAACCTCCACCCCGCATTTTTCGCAGGTTACGCCCCTGTGCTTCATCCTTTTATATTTTCCGCAGTTGCATTCATAATCCTTTACGGGACCGAATATCTTTGCGCAAAAAAGGCCGTCCCTTTCCGGTTTGAATGTCCTGTAGTTTATGGTCTCAGGCTTTTTTACCTCGCCAAAAGACCACTCTCTTATCTTATCAGGAGATGCAAGAGATATCCTTATGGCAGAAAAATCAGTCGGTCTTTTCTGCTTTCCAAAAAGCGCCATTAGTCTTTCCAATGTAATCCTCCTTAACTACAATTACGAATTAACTACGATGACAGTTTCCCATTCATAATTCGTAATTCCTCATTGCCTTTACTACTTTTCTTCCAAAAGTTCCACATCCAATACCAGACTCTGCAATTCCTTTATAAGGACATTAAAAGACTCAGGCAAGGTTGGCTCTATATTATACTCTTTCTTCACAATAGCCTCATACATCCTTGTCCTGCCCGGAACGTCATCGCTCTTTACAGTTAAAAATTCCTGCAGTATATGCGCAGCGCCATAAGCCTCCAGCGCCCAGACCTCCATTTCACCGAGCCTCTGTCCGCCAAACTGGGCCTTGCCTCCCAGTGGCTGCTGCGTAACAAGGGAGTATGGACCTGTGCTCCTTGCGTGTATCTTATCCTCTACCAGATGGTGGAGCTTTAGCATATACATACAACCGACTGTAACATCCTGATCAAACGGCTCTCCGATTCTGCCGTCATAAAGAGTAATCTTGCCGTTAAGCGGCAAACCGGCCTTCTCAAGAAGGTCTTTTATGTCCTGCTCCGTAGCGCCATCAAACACCGGACTTGATATAAATATCCCTTTTTTCAATCTCCTGGCCACAGCTACAACTTCTTTATCAGAAAGATCATTTAAAAATTTGTTAAAATCAGGAGAGCCGTATATCTTTTTAAGCTTTTCCCGCAAAGCATTATGGCTAAAATCTTTCTCCATATAGCCAGCCACCTGCTCTCCGAGACCCCTGGCAGCCCAGCCAAGGTGTGTTTCTAATATCTGACCAACATTCATTCTGGAAGGAACACCAAGCGGGTTCAAGACTATATCGACCGGCGTCCCATCCGCCAAATAAGGCATATCCTCTTCAGGCAATATCCTGGAGACAACCCCTTTGTTCCCATGTCTACCGGCCATCTTATCCCCGACAGATATCTTTCTCTTCATAGCTATGTATACCTTAACCATCTTTATAACACCTGGAGGCAGTTCATCTCCTCTCTTAAGCCTGTCTATCCTCTCATCAAATACAACCTTTATAAGGTCTATCTGCTCATTAAAATTATCAATGGTATGTTTTATTTCCTCTTCTACATGTTCATCTGTCAAAGACACTTCATCCCACCTGGCCATAGGAATCTGGTCTATTATATCTTCTGTAATAACCATGCCCTTTTTTATAAGAACATTGCCCTTTTTATCAAGAAGTTTTTGAGATAAATGTTTTCCAGCAAGCAGTTTTTTTACCTTCTTATACGCATTATCCCTTACAATCTTTATCTCATCCTCTTTATCCTTTGAGAGCTTGGCTGTTTCCCTGCCTTCAATAGATTTGCTCCTCTCATCCCTCTCCGCGCCCTTTCTTGAGAACACCTTAACATCTATAACAACCCCCTCTATGCCGGGCGGGACCTTGAGAGAAGTATCTTTCACATCCTCTGCCTTTTCTCCGAATATAGCGCGAAGCAGCTTCTCTTCCGGAGAAAGCTGGGTCTCGCCTTTTGGCGTTACCTTGCCAACCAGTATATCTCCAGGCGCCACATCTGCGCCAATACGCACTATCCCGCTCTCATCCAAATCCTTAAGCGCCTCCTCGCCTACATTCGGGATGTCTCTTGTAATATCCTCCTTGCCAAGTTTTATATCCCTGGACATTATTTCAAATTCCTCTATATGCACAGATGTAAAGACATCTTCTTTATGCAGCCGCTCGCTTATCAGTATAGAATCTTCAAAATTATACCCCCCCCACGGCATGAATGCGACAAGGCAATTTCTGCCCAATGCAAGCTCTCCATGATCCGTTGAGGGCCCGTCTGCTATCACATCCCCTTTGCTTATCTTGTCACCAGTCCGCACTATCGGTTTCTGATTCATGCATGTATTCTGATTAGACCTCTTAAACTTTGTGAGGTTGTAAATATCAACGCCATCGCTGCACCTTATTACTATTCTGGAGGCATCAACACCTTCCACAACACCATCTTTCCTGGCAATTACAGTAACGCCCGAATCCTTTGCAACCACTTCTTCAATACCTGTCCCAATAAGCGGCGCATCGGTCTGAACCAGCGGAACAGCCTGGCGCTGCATGTTCGAACCCATAAGTGCCCTGTTGGCGTCATCATTTTCAAGAAACGGGACAAGGGCTGCTGCGATACTCACCAACTGGTTCGGGGAGACATCCATCAGTGTAATATCATCGGGCCTTGCCATGACAAATTCTCCACTCTTTCTCGCGGAAACCATATCAGTTGTAAATCTGCCGTCCTTATCAATGGACGCGTTGGCCTGGGCTATTACATGGCTCTCTTCATCCAATGCAGAAAGGAATCTTATCTTGCTGGTTACCCTGCCATTCGCAGCTTCTCTGTACGGAGTTTCTATAAAACCGAATTCATTTACCCTTGCATAGGTGCTAAGCGACACTATAAGTCCTATATTCGGTCCTTCCGGTGTTTCTATAGGACATATCCTGCCATAGTGGGTGGCATGAACATCCCTGACCTCAAATCCCGCCCTTTCCCTTGTAAGTCCACCCGGCCCAAGGGCAGAGAGCCTCCTCTTGTGCGTTATCTCGGACAGCGGATTGGTTTGGTCCATAAATTGCGACAGCTGGCTGGAACCAAAAAACTCTCTCACTACTGCTGCGACAGGTTTTGGGTTTATAAAATCATGCGGCATAAGGGTCTCTAACTCGCCAAGGCTCATCCTCTCCTTTACCGCCCTTTCCATCCTTAATAACCCTATCCTGTATTGGTTCTCTAAAAGCTCGCCAACTGACCGTATCCTCCTGTTGCTAAGATGGTCTATATCATCTACAAACCCATGCCCGTTCTTAAGGCCCACAAGATAACGAACCACACCAAGGATATCCTCCTTGCGTAGTGTAGTAGTCTCCAAAACAACATCAAATCCGAACTTTCTATTGAGTTTTAATCTGCCGACCTTTGACAGGTCATATCTATCTGCAGAAAAGAACAGATTATGGAATTGCTGCCGCGCCACAGCCACAGTAGGCGGGTCGCCCGGCTTCAGTCTTTTGTATATTTCAACCATAGCATTTATAGTCATGCTGCTGATGGGATCATCAGGGTTTTCCTTGCGGTAGGATTGAATAATCTTTGTTTCTTCATTGGTAATTCTGTCATTTATAAGGATATCTCTGAAGAAAGGACCAATCCCTTCTGTAAAGAGAAGCTGGAACTTTTTTATCCCTCTTTTCTCTATCTCATCCAGTTTTTCTTTTGTAATGATCTGGTTACACTCCAAAAACACTTCTCCCGTTTTATGATCAACAATGTCTCTTGCAACAACTTTGCCTAAAATGCCTTCTACCTCAACCGGTATATATTTAACACCAGCAGCAACAAGTTTTTTTATAATTGCCCTGTTAAACTTTCTTTCCTTTTTTATAATTAACTCATGCGTCTTAGTATCTTTTATATCCTGACTTGCCTTCTGGCCTATGAGTTGGTCCGGATCCACCTTCTTCAATATCTCCCTTCCTTCCAGAACAATCTCTTCGGCAGGGTAGAAATAATTAAGAAGCTCTTCTATAGAATAACCCAATGCCTTAAGAAGGATAGTGGCAAGCATCTTCCTTCTTTTATCTATTCGCACATAAAGCCAATCCTTCTGATCAAATTCAAAGTCGAGCCACGAACCGCGATATGGTATTACCCTTGCAGTATACTGGAGTTTTCCGCTCGCATAACCCTTTCCCTTTTCATATTCAAAATACACCCCGGGGGATCTATGAAGCTGGCTCACAATAACCCTTTCTGTTCCATTGATAATAAATGTCCCGTTATCGGTCATAAGCGGAACTTCCCCAAAATATATCTCCTGCTCCTTTACATCTCTTATGGTCTGCGCCCCTGTTGTCTGGTCTTTATCCCATACAACAAGCCTTACAGTTATCCTAATAGGAGAGGCATAGGTCATGCCCCTCTGCTGACATTCTTCAACAGTGTATTTCGGTTCCTCCAATATATAATTCACAAAATCCATAGATGCTGTGCCGCTGTAATCCTTTATAGGGAAAATACTTTTGAATACACCCTGAAGACCAATATCAGCCCGCGCATCAGGTTTCACGCCTGATTGGAGAAATTGCTGATACGATCTTTTCTGCACATCTATCAGATTTGGTATATCTACTATCTTGCCTATGCGGGAATAATCTTTTCTAAGGATTGCCCCGTTTAATAAAATATTGCCCATTTTTATCCCCCTCATAAAAACAGGTAAAGGTATAGGTAAAGCGAAATCTTTATTATGCTATACCTATACCTATACCTTTGCCTATACCTGTATTTATTTTATCTCTACCTGAGCGCCTACAGCTTCCAGTTGTTTCTTGAAATTCTCAACATCCGCTTTAGAAACACCTTCCTTCACTGTCTTTGGAGCGCCTTCCACAAGGTCCTTTGCCTCTTTTAACCCAAGGCCTGTAATTGCCCTGACTTCCTTAATGACTTTAATCTTGTCTGCGCCGACACTCTTAAGGATAATAGTAAACTCCGTCTGTTCCTCTGCAGGGGCGGCCGCTGCCGCTGCACCTGCCGCAGACGCTGCTGCAGCCACAGGGGCTGCCGCTGTCACGCCAAACTTGTTTTCCAACTCCTTTACAAGTTCTGCCACTTCCAATACAGTTGACCCCTCAATAAATTTTATTACATCCTCTTTTGAAATCTGTGCCATTTTAAAAACCTCCATTTTTTAGTTTATGAGTTACGAAGTAACGTCGGGGTTTATCCACGACGAATTTTGCCGCGCCCAGGGGGCACCCGGGGCACCGCTGCTACTATCCTCTATCCGCTATCTCTGCCTGCTGTTTCTTCGCCTGTATTGCAGCCAATGTATAAACAAATTTCCTTGGAACACCGCTCAAAACCCCTACCAGACCCCTTGGCGCTGCGCTAAGCACGCCAGCAAGTTTCCCCAACAATACCTCCCTTGGCGGAAGCTCTGAAAGGGCCGTTATCTCCTTCAGATTCATTATCTTCCCATCCAGCAGGCCGGCCTTCAGTTTGAATTTAGGCTCATCCTTGGCAAATTGAGCGAGTATCTTGGCTGTTGCCACAGGATCTGCATAGCTCATGGCAACAGCGGTAGTGCCTTCAAAGTAGTCTTTTAGAGACTGTGCCCCGGCATCTTTTAAGGCTATTCTGGCAAGGGTATTTTTAACAACCTTGAATTCAACAGACACAGCCCTTAAAGATTTTCTCAAGGCAGTCATCTGTTCCACCTTCAGCCCCTTATAATCAGCTACAAAGGCAGCCTTAACTTTCTTAAGCTTTTCCTGAAGCTCATTTACAAGCTGCTTTTTTTCTTCCCTAATCAATTCTTTCTCCCCCCTTTCTGTCTTGCACGTTAAACGTGCCTTTAGATTTTTTAGAAAAAGACAGAAGGGGCTATCGCTCATTGCAAAATGCAAATTGAAAATTTCAAATTGCAAAATTTAAGAACCTTCTCTTAAATTTGCACTTTTCATTTTACAATTTTCATTTTGCAATCGCCGTAAGGCGTTGGCCTCGGTAGGATTATTAAGCCGAAAAGCCCCTACTGTCTTTGACCTATATGAAAACTATTGAAGATTGAAAATTGCAAAATGAAAATTTCTAAAAAGAATTTAAAAGATTTTTACAATTTGCAATCTGCAATTTACAATTTGCACTAAATTTTCATTTAAAGAGTTCTCTTACCCCTGCTGCATCTATCCGAATGCCGGGGCCCATAGTTGCTGATATAGTTATATTCCGTAAATATATTCCCTTGCTGGCAGACGGTTTTGCCTTTATAATACTCTCCAACAGGACAGATAGATTTTCTTTGAGCTTTTGCGCGCCAAAAGAGACCTTTCCTGCCTGGACATGTATATTTCCTCCCTTATCCACCTTAAATTCCACCTTACCTGCCTTTGCATCCTTCACTGCCCTAGCAACATCAAATGTAACTGTGCCAAGTTTTGGATTTGGCATAAGTCCCTTTGGCCCTAAAATCTTACCAAGCTTTCCTACCGCACCCATCATATCAGGGGTAGCTATAATCGTGTCAAAATCAAGCCAGCCTTTAGACACCTTTTCTATAAGGTCTTCTCCGCCAATAAAGTCCGCCCCTGCGTCCTTTGCCTCTTTTTCCTTTTCACCCTTGGCAAAAACCAGAACCTTGATCTTTTTGCCTGTGCCATTAGGAAGAACCACAGCCCCTCTAACCATCTGATCAGACTGTTTGGTATCCACCCCGAGCCTCACAGCCAGATCAACTGTCTCGTCAAATTTTGAGGTAGCTGTTTCCGGAACAAGCTTTACTGCGTCTTCAAGGCTGTATGCCTTTGATATATCTACCTTCGCAATTGCCGCATTATACTTTTTCCCCATATCTATCCCTCCTTGTCGCTTTGCTCCATTGTAAAATGCAAATTGTAAATTGTTTTTCTTTCTTTTTAAAATTTCCAATTTTCAATCTTCAATTTACAATTGCCGCAAGGCTTATCACTCCACAACTATGCCCATACTTCTTGCGGTGCCTGCAATAGTTTTTACAGCAGCCTCAAGATTAGCAGCCGTCAGGTCCGGCATCTTTAATTTTGCTATCTCTGTAACCTGTTGCTTTGTAACCTTACCAACCTTATCTTTATTCGGGGTGCCGGAACCTTTTTCTATGCCTGCTGCCTTCATAAGAAGCGTAGAGGCAGGCGGCGTTTTGGTTATGAATGAAAAGGACCTGTCTACATATACTGTTATAACTACAGGTATAATCATCCCTTCCTGCTTTTGGGTTCTGGCATTGAATGTCTTGCAGAACTCCATTATATTCACACCATGCTGACCCAATGCCGGACCAACCGGCGGCGATGGATTTGCCTTTCCTGCCGGAATCTGAAGCTTAATCTGTGTTACGACTTTTTTTGCCATTTTAAACTCCTACCTTAAATTTGCAATTTGAAATTTGAAATTTTGTCCTTATGCCTTTTCCACCTGAACAAAATCAAGCTCGACAGGCGTTGCCCTGCCAAATATACTTACAAGAACCTTTAGCTTGCCCTTTTCCGGTTTTACCTCATCCACTATACCTGTGAAATTTGTAAACGGGCCGTCAACAACCCTCACATTCTCACCTCTGTCAAAGAGAACCTTTGGTTTTGGCCTTACTGCCCCCTCCTCCATCTGATGCGTTATCTTTTTAACCTCTTCTTCAGAGATTGCCGGAGGGGTTGTTGTTCCGCCCACAAAACCGGTTACTTTAGGGGTATTCTTCACAAGATGCCATGTCTCGTCGTTAAGTTCCATGTTCACCAAAATATAGCCTGGGAAAAATTTTCTGGAGGTGGTCTTCTTCTCTCCTTTTACCAGCCCTATAACCTTTTCTGAAGGAACCAATACCTCAGAAAAATACTCCTCCATCTTGTTGCTTTTTACCCTTTCCTGAAGAGTAGCCTTTACCTTATTTTCATAACCTGAATAAGTATGTACCGCATACCATTTTTTTGTCATATATAACCTAACCCCGCTAGAAAACCTGACAGAACGACTCCAAACATCATTTGCATTAACCCCATTGGGAAAATATCTTTTCTAACGAGGCTAACCCAATACCAGCCTTACTAACCTTGCCAGAGCCGCATCCACAAGCCCCAGTAAAATAGAGATAACAAGAACCAATATTATAACCACCCATGTGGAAGCGGCAACATGTTTTCTTACAGGCCATGTTACCCTTTTTAATTCCTGATTAGCCTCTGATAAAAATTGCTTTGCCTTTTCAATAAATTCCATATTTCTTCCTCTTGTAAAGACTAAAGACAGTGACCACTATGTTTTTACTGGCAGGCCAGGAGGGATTCGAACCCCCAACACTCGGTTTTGGAGACCGACGCTCTAGCCGTTAGAGCTACTGGCCTGTAAAGACAGGTATCGGGATCAGGGATCAGAAAAATCAAACCCCTAACCCCTTCATTTCACCTCTTTATGCGCTGTATGCTTTCTGCAATGCCTGCAATACTTCTTAAGTTCAAGCCTGTCAGGTGTAGTTTTCTTATTTTTTGTAGTTGTATAGTTTCTATTTTTACAGTCACCGCACGCTAATGTTATAATATCTCTCATGTTTTCTCCCCAAATTTATGCAATTATCTTAGTTACCACCCCTGCGCCGACTGTCCTTCCGCCTTCTCTTATCGCAAATCTTAAACCCTCGTCCATTGCTATGGGCATTATAAGCTCTACATCAAGGTTGGTATTGTCTCCGGGCATT
>JAUYHF010000058.1 GCA_030690165.1 Deltaproteobacteria bacterium
TTAAAATACAAAGGCTAAGGAGACAGCCATGAACTTTGACCTCACAGAAGAACAAAAAATGGTGAAGGAGACCGCAAGAAAATTTGCTGAAAGAGAGATAATGCCGTTTGCAAGGGAGAATGATGTAAAAGAGCATTTTCCCATAGAGATATTCAGAAAGATGGCTGGGCTGGGTTTTCTCGGCGGCCCGATTCCGGAAAAATACGGCGGAGCGGGTCTTGATTTTATAAGCGATGCAATAATATTTGAGGAGATTGGCAGGGCGGATTCCTCTTTAAGGACAGCATTATCCGTTCAGGTGTCGCTTGTCGGCCTTACAATATTAAAATGGGGGACCGAAGAACAGAAACAGAAATATATTCCTAAACTGTGCAAAGGGGAATTCATCGGCTGTTTTGCGCTTACTGAGCCAAACGCAGGCAGCGATGCCGCAAGTATTTTAACCAGCGCGGCATTGAAGGGTAATGAATGGATATTGAACGGCACAAAAACATGGATAAGCAGCGGCAGTATAGCAGATATTGCTATTGTCTTTGCGGTGACAGACAAAACAAAAGGGTATCACGGCATAACGGCCTTTATCATAGAAAAGGGCTGTCCGGGTTTTTCTACAAAGGATATAAAAGGAAAATTAGGATTAAGGGCGTCAAATACAGCAGAGCTTATTTTTGAAGATTGCAGGATTCCAAAGAATGCTGTACTGGGCGATATTGGCAAAGGCTTCAAGATTGCCATGAGCGCGCTTGACAACGGGAGATACGGCGTCGCATCCGGCTGTGTTGGTATCATACAGGGATGCATAGACGCCTGTGCCAGGTACGCGAAAGAAAGGCATCAATTCGGAAAACCCATCGCAGGCTTTCAACTGATACAAGATAAGATTGCAAGAATGGTAGTTGATTGCGATGCGGCAAGGCTTCTTGTATATCGGGCAGGACATCTCAAAAACAAGGGCAAAGTAAATACTATTGAAACATCCATTGCAAAATACTTTGCCAGCGAAGCGGCCAACAGGGCGGCATCTGATGCAGTGCAGATATTCGGCGGATATGGCTATTCAAACGAATATCCTGTTGAGAGATATTTCAGAGATGCCAAAGTGGCAACCATTTATGAAGGCACATCAGAGATACAGAAGCTCATAATTGGCAGCCATGCATTAGGGATAAAGGCATTTGTATAACCTAAAAATAAAAACAAGACAAATCTATTATCTTCACCCATCCTACATGATGCCGCCGACAATATCATGCTCTCCGGCATCAGTTATAATAACATCCGCAATATCACCAGGAGATGCAATGCCTTTATTTATGTATGTAATACCGTCAATATTGTCGGGGGCCTGCTGCATGGAGCGGCCTTTTAAAAGAAATTCGGTCTCTTCGCTTACACCTTCCACAAGAACCTGTATCGCGCTTCCCACAAGGAGTCTGTTTTTTTCTCCGGCTATCTTTGTCTGGGCCTCCATGATTTTTCTAAGTCTAACTTTTTTTACAGCCTCCGGAACCTGTCCCTTCATTTTATAAGCCGGTGTGCCTTCTTCCCTTGAATACTTAAAAACACCGAGCCTGTCAAACTGCGCTGTTTTTACAAAATCCAGAAGCTCATCAAATTCTTCTTCAGTTTCACCGGGAAAGCCTACAATAAGAGATGTCCGCAGCGCTGCATCAGGGATTTCATGTCTAATCATTTTTATAATTTCCTGTATCTGTGCCTTGGTATGGTTGCGGTTCATTGCCCTGAGAATCCTGTTGTTGATATGCTGAATCGGCATATCAATATATTTGCAAATCTTTTCTTCATCTCTGATGAGGTGTATCAAATTCTTTGTAATCTTGCCCGGATAAAGATAAAGAAGCCTGACCCACTCAATGCCGACTACTTTAACTGCTCTTTTGAGAAGTGTTTCCAAACCCCTTAAGTCATCCCCATCCATGCCGTAAGACGTAGAATCCTGGGCAATCAGATTTATCTCTTTAACACTCTGCTGTGCAAGATTTTCTATTTCTTTGATAACAGAATTTAAAGACCTGCTCCTGAATTCCCCCCGTATGGATGGGATTGTGCAGTAAGAGCAATAATTTGAGCAGCCCTCGGCAATTTTCACATATGCTGAATACCTCGGGGTAGCAAGTATCCTCGGCGTATCATAGTCATGGACATATCTTGGGATTCCTGCAATGACTTTTTGATTTGAGCCATTCTTTATAATATAGGCAATCTTTGGATACTCGCCAGTGCCGATAAAAAAATCCACCTCCGGCATTTCCTTTGCCAGTTCATCTTTGTATCTCTGCACAAGACATCCTGTAACAATCAAAAGCCTACATCTGCCTTTTTCCTTATACTGAGCAAGCCTTAATATCGCATTGATAGACTCCTCCTTTGCATCGCCGATAAAACCGCAGGTGTTGACAATCAGTATATCGGCGTCATCTTCATTAGCCGTCAACTCAAAGTTATCCTGCTTAAGAATTCCCAGCATCACCTCAGAGTCAACAAGATTTTTCGGACAGCCGAGGCTGGTGAGGCAGATTTTTTCAGGGTGTTTGGGCATGGGTTTGCAGGTATTTTGCGGTTGCTATAGCGGGTTCAAGTTTGTAACTTGAACCCATAAAATTAGTATAGTTAAGATAGTTACAAACTTAATGGAGCAGGTTGCAAACCTGCTCCCGCAAAAGATGATATTATATAGTCTCTTCCTCCGTTGCCCGCAATAGGCAGATAACGTTCTTGGCGGAAAAGAAGCCCCATAGGGTTTGGATGTCAGTCTTTTCCGCCGTTGTTAGCCGACGTGCTCTTAGAATCTGAAAATCGTAATAACCAACTATCTTTGTAACCTTGCTTCTTGGATTCCCGTAAAATTACCCAACTGATCAGGTTAAATAGCAAGATGTAAAGAAAAAGAGCAATGATTAATCCTGATAACGATGATAGACAAGTCCATTTGCTTATCAGAATATACAGGGGAAGAAACGATATTACAAGAAACGCATTAAATATTGTGAACTCTGTATTTAACAGCGTTCTTTTAAGAACAAAAACAATACACTTAGTCTTTTTAGACCTTTTATAATCTTCTTTAATAATTAATGTCTCCCATACTTCAGAGATATTTTTATCAATTACATCGTTGCCTTGAAGTATCAAGTTTTGCAAGACTATGGCTGAATTAACATAAATAGTATGCCATTTTCTATAGTGAATAAGAATAATAGCCAGTAAGACCCCAAATATGATTAGGATAACTGAAAATATATCCTTAACTTCCCCAAGTTTATCTAAAGAGCTAAAAAATATTACTACAACTGCTGCAAAAAAACCTAATATTTGGTCTCTCTTCTTGTCTGTTTCCTTTAAATGCTCGTGACACTGCTTATAGATTTCATCTAAAATATTCACTCTCAATAATAATCTCCTTCCTCAGAGCATGTTGGCTAACTAGGGAATATCCGCACCATTTCGCCTATACTCCCAAAATGGAAGGATAGGCGAAGTATTTTTAATGCGTAACCGTTTTATATTGAAACACCGGGCTGTTTTTCTCCAATATCAGATTCTCGGTGGAGAGGTTGAAAATGTCTTCCAAACTATACCTTTCTGTTGCTCCGATGATCTCAAGGCCGATGATTTTTCCTTCTTCATCAATATCCAGATTTATTCCCTCTTCCACCTCTCTTGTATGTGAAACTTTTTTCTCCTGGATTCTTATATAGAGAGCGTCCACCTCTTTATCGTATTCAATCTTCATAGCAGCCTCCTATTTGTTTTTGTCTATTGCAGTAATGATTACTATGTTATCACTTTCCTGTTTAAAAGTAACCTTGAGCCATTTACTGCCAATATGTTTAAAAGCATTTTTTCTGTCTTTTCTGGAATTTTCTACCTTTTCAGGATAAAGGACGGTATCTTTAATCTCACCTTCCTCAATCTCTCTCCACTTCATCTGCCGCTGGACATGTCTGCTAAAGTATATATCCAAGCCGTTAATCCCTCATATTCACACACTGCAAACTAACCCCCAAATCCTTTGTCTTAAGAATTTGGATTACTTCCTGCAGGTCGTCTATCTTTTTGCCTGTTACCCTTAC
>JAUYHF010000059.1 GCA_030690165.1 Deltaproteobacteria bacterium
TTTAGCGCAAAACTTAAACCTGCCACGCCGCTTCCTATAACCAAAAAGTCTGATTTGATTTCCATGTTCAAGAGCGTAAGACATTATCTGAAAAATGTCAATCACAGCATTGTCAACCATATATCCCAATACAGGTTGACAATATCATTTATTTTATGCTAATTAAAAGAGCCATGATTAGAGCTATGTTAAAGAGGTTTGAAGAAAAGGCATTAAGAGGAGAGGGGCTTTCCTGTGAAGAGGGATGTGAATTGATAAATCTGCCGGATGCACATCTCTTTGACATCCTTGCCTCTGCTGAAAAAATTCGCAAATATTTTAAAAGCGATGAAGTAAATCTATGCTCAATTATAAATGCCAAGAGCGGACTTTGTCCTGAAGACTGCGTCTTCTGCAGTCAGTCCGCGCATTATAATACTGATGTTAAGACCTACCAAATGGTAGAACCTCATAAGATTGTTAGGACAGCAAAAACTGCCTCACAGATAGGGGCAAGAGAGTTTTCTATTGTTACGAGCGGCACATCTGTCAGCAAAGACAACGATGTGGCTATTCTTGCGCAGGCGCTTCAGGAAATGAAGAACGAGGTAGCAATGGAAAGGTGCGCATCGCTCGGCATCATGGATGCTGAAACACTGCAAAAACTTAAAGATGCGGGACTTGAGAGTTATCATCATAACCTTGAAACAGCAAGGAGTTTTTTCCCCAACATTTGCACAACCCACGATTATGAAGAAGATGTAAATACTATAAGAACAGCCAAAAGGCTTGGGTTTTATACATGCTGCGGGGGTGTGTTTGGTCTGGGAGAATCCAGGGAACAGCGTGTGGAATTGGCAATTACCCTGAGAGAATTGGATGTGGATTCCATTCCGATAAATTTTTTAAATCCGAGACCCGGCACACCTCTGGAAAATGCGAATAACCTGACACCAATAGAATGCCTCAGGATAATCTCGCTTTTTCGTTTTATGCTGCCAACAAAGGACATTGTCATCTGCGGCGGCAGAGAGGTAAATCTGCGGGATATGCAGTGTCTGATATTTGCGGCCGGGGCAAATGGAATGATGATTGGAAATTATCTTACAACTACGGGAAATCCTCCGGAAAAGGATTTGCAGATGGTTAGGGATTTGGGGTTAAAACCGAGGAGATGATTAAATTTATAGATGATGAACTAAAAACTCTTAAAGATGCCGGCCTCTGCCGTCATCTGTCCCTCATAGAGGGCCCACAGGGGCCGAGGGTTAAAATAAACGGCACGGAGGTTATTCTTCTCTGTTCCAATAATTATCTCGGCCTTGCAAATCACCCAAAGATTAAACAGGCGGCTATTAAAGCTGTTGAAAAATATGGTTTTGGTTCAGGCGCATCAAGACTTGTCTCAGGCAATATGGAACTGCACGCGGAACTTGAACAAAGGCTGGCTCTGTTTAAAGACGCCGAGGCTGCATTGGTTTTTAACTCAGGCTATCATGCGAATATTGGAATAATATCCGCCCTTATTGGAAGAGGGGATGTGATATTTTCAGATAAGCTTAATCATGCCTCAATAATAGATGGGGGCATCCTAAGCAGGGCGAAATTCATCCGTTATCCGCATAAAGATATCAATGCATTAGAAGGTCTTCTCAAAAAACACTCATCACTCAACACTCATCACCCAACACTGATTGTTACTGACGGCATCTTTAGCATGGACGGCGACATTGCGCCTCTGAAAGAACTTTTTGAATTGGCGGATAAATACAACTGTATACTTATGGTTGACGATGCCCACGCAACAGGTGTTTTGGGGGCAAATGGGAAAGGCGCTTTGGAACACTTTAATATAGATAGTTCTAATATCATACAGATGGGAACCCTCGGCAAGGCCTTTGGTTGTTTTGGCGCTTATGTGGCAGGCAGTAAGAAACTTGTGGACTATCTTATAAATAAGGCAAGGTCTTTTGTATATACAACAAGCCTTCCTCCGTCTGTATGCGCAGCGGGCATAGCTGCGTTGGATATAATGGAAAACGAACCGCAACTCCGGCGGGGATTGTGGGACAGGGTTGTCTATTTCAGGACTGAGCTTAAACAAGCCGGCCTTGATACCTTGGAGAGCGAAACACAGATAATACCCATACTTGTTGGAGAGGCTGAAAAGGCAGTAAGGATAAGCAGAGACCTTCTTGGCAAAGGCATATTTCTCCAGGCCATAAGACCTCCGACAGTGCCGGAAGGCACAAGCAGATTAAGGGTTACATTGATGGCAAATCATTCATGGGATGATTTAAAATACGCCGTAGAAACAATTAAGGATGTGGCAAAAGATGCCTGTAAGTAGTAAAAACTGCTCACCCTTCACTGCTCACTCTTCACTGCTTTTCATCCACGGCTGGGCAACAGATTCGAGGATATGGCAGCATCAGGTAAAAGAATTTTCAAAGGATTATGAGGTTATTGCTGTTGAGTTGCCCGGGCATAGTGAGAAAGATGTATGGTCTGAATCAACATTGAGGCCTGCTGTTGAGAAGGTTTTACTGTCCACTGTTCACTGTCCGCTGTCCACTGGCTTTATCGGCATTGGCTGGTCGCTTGGCGGCCAAGCGCTTTTGGAAGCAGCGCTCAACTCGCCCGATTTATTCAAAGGCATTATCCTTGTTGCAACCTCGCCATGCTTTGTGGAAAAAAAAGATTTTCAATGGGGGCAGCCTCAAGTCGTTGCAAGGAGGATGCTAAAGGATTTAAAAAAGGACTTTACAAAAATAATGGAAAGGTTTTATCCATTGAATTTTACAGAAGAAGAGATTGCAACAGATAATGCCAAATGGTTCCTTAGCTATTATAAGGAGAAATCATCTGCTGTGTTTCATCATGATAGCGTTGCTAAAGGCCTTGAAGCGCTTTTTTCATTTGACATTCGGAAAAGTCTTAATAGCATCAAGGTTCCTGTGCTTATTATTCAAGGAAGCGAAGACAACGTCTGTCCTTCCGGCGCATCAACATACCTTGCAAAGAATATCAGTAATGCAAAGATTGAAATCATAAGCGCAGGCCATGTTCCTTTTCTAACAAGGCGCAAGGAATTTAATAAAATTGTCAGGGGCTTTATAGAAACATTATGATAACAACAGAAATTGATAAACATAAAATAAGGTTGTCTTTTTCCAAAGCTGCGCTTTGCTACGACATATTTGCATCGTTTCAAAAACAAGCGGCAAGAGAACTGGTGAATAAGCTGTCAGCCATCAGCTGTCAGCCATCAGCTATGAACATTCTTGACATTGGCTGCGGCACAGGTTTTCTCACTTATAGCTTGGCAAAGATGCTTCCCAAAGCAAATATCTTTGGATGCGATATTGCGTATCCTATGTTAAAGATGACAAATGCAAAACACAAGGGCAAGAAGATACATCTTCTTACTGCCGATGGGGAAATATTGCCTTGCAAAAATGAAGCCTTTGATATGGTTGCATCCAATCTCACCTATCAATGGCTTCCTGATTTATACACAGCATTTTTAGAGGCGCACAGGGTTTTGAGGCCGGGCGGCATATTCATATTTTCTACCCTTGGACCAGAGACATTGAAGGAATTAAGGTATTGTTATGCTGAGGCATCGGCCAAATTTAACAAAGACGGCCTGCCGCCTTTTATTGGTTTTTTAGATAAACAAATGCTACAGTCAGCCCTTGAGAATACAGGCTTTAAAAATATATCTATTAAAAAGGCAAATATCATTAAAGCCTATCCCGACATGTTGGCGCTATTAAGAGCCATGAAATCTATCGGCGCAGGAAATCCATTTAAGGAAGGCGACAAAAGCCTTGCCAGAGGCTCTTTATTAAAGCAGATGGCAGAGGTGTATGAGAAAGAGTTCAGTGGTCAGGGGTCAGGGGTCGGCATCTATGCTACTTATGAGGTCATGTTTGTTTACGGGGAAAAATGAGAAATAAAGTTTTGATCATCATTCCAGCCTATAATGAGGCTGAAAGTATTGAGGGTGTAATATCGGCGGTTAAGAAAGAACTGCCGGATGCCGGCATTGTTGTCATAAATGACGGCTCAATGGATACTACCAGTTATATAGCCAAGGGACTTGGTGTGACAGTCGTAGACCTGCCCTACAATATGGGGATAGGCGCTGCTATGCAGACAGGCTACAGATATGCCGCATTGAACGACTATGATATTGCAGTTCAGGTGGATGGGGATGGCCAGCATCCACCTGACCAGATAACATATCTGATCCGTCTTATTAGTGAGGGAAAGGCCGATATGGTTATAGGCTCAAGGTTTCTTGAAAAGTGGGAATATCATCCATCGTTTGCAAGAAATATTGGTATAAAGATTTTTTCAACAGTAATATCCCTTATAACAGGCCAGCGGATAACAGACACCACTTCAGGTTTCAGGGCCGTCAACAAAGGGGCAATAGAGTTCTTTACACTAAATTATCCTGATGACTATCCGGAGGTAGAGGCCATTGCATTGCTTTATAAGGCAGGATTTAGCATAACGGAAACATCTGTGAGGATGAAGGAAAGGACAGGTGGAAAATCCTCCATAACAGCTTTACAAGCTGTTTATTATATGGTAAAGGTGTTTCTATCCATATTTATAGATATGCTGAAAAGGGTTGAAAGGTGAGATGAAATGCAGCTTGTCCAGGTTATTGCCGTCATTTTCAGTGTCAGTCTCCTCATAGGCATTGTGGACCTGATAAGGCGCGGGATGATCAAAGAGCAGTATGCCCTCCTGTGGCTGGTATCTGCCGTTATTTTATTGATACTTTCAGTGTGGAGGGGTCTTCTGGATAAGATTGCCCTTGCGATGGGTATCGCATATCCGCCGTCCTTTATTTTTTTGGTTGCATTCTTGTTTCTTCTCCTGATAGTGCTGCATTTTTCGGTTATTATTTCAGATTTTAGTGAAAAAAATAAGAGGCTTAGTCAGGAGGTTGCGATACTTAAGACGATGTTTGAACAATATAAAAAAGGGGAAAAGAAATGAATCTTGAAAAGATATTTGAAAGCAAAAATTTTCATCTTGTTGCAGGTTTATTGATTGCGATATTAACCTTTCTCGTATATTCCAATACATTTCATGCAAGTTTTCACTTTGACGACACCCCAAGCATAGTTGAAAACTATACGATACGAAACTTAAATAATGCGCCTGGCATGTTGATCAACAATCGTGGCATAGCAACGGCTACATTTGCCATAAATTATGCTATAGGCGGGCTCAATGTCGTCGGATACCATATCGTAAATCTTGCTATACATATAACAAACAGCATATTTGTCTATTTTTTGATTTTCCTTACCCTTACCCGTATTGACAGCCTTAAGGATCGGGCAAAAAAGATAGCTGTCTATACTGCTTTGCTCTTTGCCGCGCACCCCATTCAGACTCAGGCTGTAACATATATTGTCCAGAGGATGGAGATACTTGCATCCATGTTCATGCTCATTGGTCTTTTGGTTTTTATAAAAAGCGCTGAGACATCGAAGACATCTGCAAGGGTACTGCTTTACGGAGCTGTGGCTGTCTCTTATTGGCTTGGTTTCCACTCCAAAGAAATAGCTATAACCCTTCCTGCAGTTTTATTTCTTTATGATTATTGTTTTCTTTCCAGCAGCGGCAATCAGAAAGTAACAGCAAGACTGCCGTTATATCTTGTCCTGATTGCAATGCTGGCATTTTTTGCAACAAGGACGCTCACAGGCCTTCAGGAAACGCCGGGCGGCTCAGCAGGGTTCAATGTTCAGAGCATAACGGCAAAGGAATATCTATTAACACAGTTCAATGTGCTTATATATTATATTACCCTCCTCTTTGTGCCGATAAATCAGAACCTTGATTATGATTTTCCCGTGTCAAAAGGACTCTTTGAGGTTCCGCTTGTAAAGGAGGGCACAGTATTAAATATCCCTATTCCGCCGCCCATTGTATCCCTTATAATGTTATCAGCCATAATTGGGATTGCCTTTTATCTTTTTACATCCCGCGCATCGCGTATTACCAATCACGGCCGGTTGGCCGCCTTTTCTATTTTATGGTTTTTTATCATCCTGTCTCCCACATCCAGCTTTATACCTATAATAGATGTCATGTTTGAGCACAGGCTTTATCTTGCCTCTGCCGGATTTTTCCTGCTGTTCAGCCTTGCCTTTGACCGGATATTTGAGTATGCGGGAAAAAGAAAAGGATAAAATCAAATGAATTTTATATGCCCCTATTAAGGCTCATAATATTTGCTGCCCTGCTGAGTATCCTTTCCATTGTAACAATCAAGAGAAACCATATCTGGCAAAATGACATCGCCTTATGGTCGGATGTGGCGAGAAAATCGCCAGGCATTGCGCGTCCCCACAACAACATGGGGAGCGCCATGGTAAATGCCGGGCGCTGCGATGATGCCATGCCTTCGCTTTTGCTTTCTATAAAGGCTGACCCCTGGTATATAGAGCCGCATTCTAATATTGCCATGTGTTATATCAAAAAAGGCCGTTTTGACGATGCCATACCAAAGTTTGAAGAGGTGCTCCGCATAAACGCAGTCTTAAAAAAAGGGCACTACGGCGTCCAGGCGGCGTCAAAATTAGACTTACAGGCCCATTCAAACCTTGGCAATATATACAATATAAAGGGTATGACAGATAAGGCGATATTCCATTATAAGGAGGCATTAAACATAAATCCAAAAGATACCTCAACCCGTTTCAACCTAGCCATGACATACGAGGCAATTGGGATGTTAAAAGAGGCTATGGCAGAATTTGAAGAGGTCTTAAAGACAGACCCTACAGATGAAGGGGCAAGGAGGGGGGTTGAAAGGCTTGCAAGGCTTTTACATTGACCCCATATACCTTTTGTGGTAGTTTTTGTTTAACCTGAATATGTCATCAAAAACAATAAAAAAAGCGGCAATGCCTGAAGCAGGCCGCGTCCTAATCGCAGATGACAATGCAATAGCCAGAAATGCCCTCGCAGCCCAGCTTGAGACCCTCGGTTTTAATGTTGTTGCAGCAGCAGCTACAGGCGAAGAGGCTGTAGTCCTTTATGATGAATTTAAACCCGACCTCGTTATTCTGGATGTTAAGATGCCAAAGATGGACGGCATCGAAGCTGCAAAGATTATAACCAACCGCATACCTATTCCCATAATCCTTCTAACAGGCTATTCCTCCGGACCGCTGGTTGACAGGGCAATAGAAAGCGGCGTATTTGCCTATATCATGAAACCAATAACAAAAAAAGACCTCCTTCCTGCCATAAGGCTTGCCTTTGCCAGATTTAATGAATTTAAGGCGCTGAAGAGTGAGGTTCTTGACCTGAAAGAGACGATTGAGACAAGAAAGTTTATTGAAAGGGCAAAAGGCATACTCATGAAACGTCTTGGTATTCCTGAGGACGATGCCTTCAAACTCCTGCAGTCTCAATCACAGAAGGAAAACAAAAAAGTTAAAGATATAGCAGAGGCAGTTATAACTGCCAGCAGGTTTATATAGATTAACCCCTCCGGAAAGATTTACGATAGATGTCCGCTTCAAACCCAAAAATAGACCTTGATTTTTGGGGAAACTGGCAAGTTGCCTGTCAGACGAGGCAGCGGACAATTTTTGCGACGAGCCGTATGCTCACCGATACGGTGAGGAGCAAAAATTGTCCGATAACGATGTATGGCAGGCAAATCGCCAGTTTGTAAAATAGCGAGGTTTTTAATCGCTATTTTACGGTCAAACCTTGGAATAACTAATTTTGGGATAAGGTGTGGAGAGATTCATACTTCGTAGTCAACAACCCGCTTTTCTGAACATACCTTCGTAATAAAGTCCACTGCCTTCTTATGTTCCGGATGCTCCCGGTAAACTTCCAGCATCTGCATATCGTCAAACTCTGAATACAAAACAATGTCAGATGCGCTTGCAGACTTCCCCACATTTATACCCACTTCAAGGCATTTTACGACCGGGATTTTTTCTTTCAAAGCTTCCAGAAGTATTTTAAGTTTCCTGGCATTTTCAGCTTTACTATGCCCCTCAGCCGAATCCTTGAGCCTGAACATGACGATGTGCTTTATCATCTGTTAAACCTCCAATAGGATTTCAATCCTTGTTTTAATGGCATCTTTAACATCCCCCTTTTCTAAAAGGGAAACCAGTGGAAAATTATAGCTCCCTCTCCCCTTGCGGGAGAGGGCTGGGGTGAGGGGTCGTTGCGAGTGGAAGGCGAAGCAATTTATTAACTTATTTTTTTGTAAAGTATCCCCAGCACATTATGAAGATTATCTAAAATAACATACTGGGCTTTTTTGAAGTCAATCTCATTTTCCGGAAGTGGTTTTTCTATTAGCCGTAAAAATATTTCCCCAAGTTTACGATATTTTTTCTTAATCTCGCCAGAATCGCCATGTTCAATATCATGCCTACAATAAAAATTTCTAATATCCCTAATATCATGTAAGGGTTGATATTCTTCATCCGAAAGATAAATCTTAACTCTTGAACCTTCCCCAGCCCCTTCATAAAGCATAAAATATAAACAATCGATAAAATCGCTAAAAGTTTTTTTGTCATTACAAGATAAGTGTTGAATATTTTTTATGCTTTCCATCATTTTATTTGTAGGTTTAAAAATATCGTTACTGCCCAGAACACACGCCTTTTCATTGCATTTGATTATCAAATTGCAAACAGAATATGCACTTTTTTTAGACGGAAAAACAGTTTCTTCTCTTTTAGATTTATACGGTAATGCTATAAGAACAGAGCGTCTTTGCACTACTGGAAGAGTATCAAAGGGTTGGAATAGCATTGTTGGATATCTGTTACGGATACTTTCGACTTCTTTCGCTTTTTCTATAAAAGATTCGTATTCCCTTAAAAAGGCTGGTTTGAAAGATTCGAAAGTCTTTATTTGCTGACTGGCTAACTTAACAGACTGTGCTGCAGAAGATAGGATGGCCATATCGCGATTAATCATCTCAAAAGCGTTATAATACTCGTATGTTTTAAAAATGGTTGGCGGAACTGCTTCGCGGTATGCTTGTTGCATTCTGGCAAATTCTATGGCTGACTTGATTGCAACACTTTGTGAAACTGTTTCATGGAGCCTTTGTTGCATTTCTATGGCCGATTTGACCGCAGAACTTACAATTAGGGCCTCTTTCATTCTATTTATATCGTGAATGGCCAATTCTAATATTTTCATTAGTACTTAAATCCTTGAATTATTTTATCAAATAAGTGTTTTTATGATAAACCACAATATATAGTATGTCAAGTCTTATTTGAACACTATATATGCTTGGAATAACAAGAGAAACCCATATTTCTACCTTCCCTCCACCACCTTTATCTCCTCCTCCGTCAACCCGTAAAACTCATATACAAGCCTGTCAATCTGGTTGTCGGTGATTTTTACTTGCCTTTCGAAGAGTTCCTTTTCATGCGGAGTCTTTGCCTTCCTGAGTTTCCCGTTGAGTTCGAGCATGCGGTCAACGAGGGAGACCATCTTGTCGTGCATGGATTTTTCTTTAGGGTTTTTAAAATTGATTGTATGGATGGGAAGTTGTTTCAGGTCTATAACTCTAATTGAGACATCAAGAATAATTTTTCGATACCAGTAATTTAGCAGACTAGAATTTACCAAACCCAGTATATACATCAATGAATATGTCTCATTTTTAATTGGGACGATATTCAATAAAACTCCCGCACTATAAGTTTCATCATCATTAAGGTAGCCTGCAACCAGTCGTTGTTTCAGCATAGGATTGCGTAGTTTTTGAACGACTAATCGCGGTCCTTTAAAAAATCGTTCGTCAACCGCATGTGCAAGCCATGGGCCATAACTGACCCAGTTCTTTTTATTCCAAGCCACAGAATAACGCGATACATCTCGTCCAAGCAACTCTTTCTTATAGGTGTCATCTTTTTTACACTCAGCATGAAATAATCTTTTAGTGACAATTTCTTCTGCTTTCGCTTTGCCATGCAACGCTGCAAGTGTTGAACGTCTGTAAAGCGTAAGACCTTGTGATATTTCTACAATAGCACCTAGATCAAAAGTATTTTTTTCAACCTTAAGAATAATTTTGGAATCCTCTTTAGAAATTCTAGGATTGAATCTGAATCTAGGATGCTTCTGCCAAGTACCAAGTATAATTTTTTCAAGTAGGTTATCTATTCCCATTGGCTTAAAACATTCAATCAACTGAGATGATGATATTTCACCTACCAAAACAAATTTGTCACATGTATCAGATTTGCCATCCTTTCTTGCAACAATAATCGCCGAGTCCATTTTTACACCTGAAAAAACATTTTCTGGTAGTACAATAAACGATTCAGGAGTCATATCTTCAGTAAGATATTGACGTAAATGTTCAGTTTGTGATCGAGAAATCCAATAGCTTGGGACAATAAAACCGAACAAGCATTTATCATTAAGTAATTTTGTACCCTTTTCAATAAAATATATATAACTCTCATATTTTCCGCTATTAAGCAAGTAATGCTGTTCTAAATATCGTTTTTCGTTTTCCGAAAAATCTGCACCCCAGGGTGGATTCCCTATCACACAGTCAAAGCCGCCCTCCTTCATTATCCTGCCGAACCCCTTTTCGTCGTCATTCCAGTCAAAGACGTTTATCCTTCTATCAATATCCACCTCACCCCCACCCCAGCCCTCCCCCGTTGAGGGGGAGGGTGAAATTGTTGTGCCCTCTCCAGCAAGCCCCCGATTGAATCTATCGGGGGCAAGTGGCGAGGGGGCTTTCCCCCTCCCTTGACGGGAGGGGATAAAGGGGAGGGTGGGAGAAATGGAATCATAAAAGTCCGGCCCTATCAAAGAATTCCCGCATTTTATATTATCCTTTAAATCCGGCAAAGCCCTTTCCCTGAACAATGCAAGGGTTTTGCCGAGCGTTTCTTCATTTTCTCCTTCAAGCACTTTTAATAGAAGCGAAAGTTTAGTTACCTCGACTGCTTGACGGTCTATGTCAACTCCGTAGATGTTATTTAAAAGTATCCTTTTCTTTTCCGTGGTTGTAAGCTGCCATCCTGCTCTGCTTCTATATACAGCGGGCTTTTTGCCCGTTGCGTATTTTTCGGGATTGTTTTTGTTGTACCATTTTGTGTGCCAGTCCAATAGATGCTGGTATGCGCCAATCAGGAAAGAACCGCTTCCGCAGGCAGGGTCAAGGATTCGGAGTTTTTCCGCCTGCTTCGGGGTTTTGACTTCAAGGAGTTTTCCAACCGTGTTTTTAACAATATAGTCAACGATATAACTTGGCGTATAATAGACTCCCCCAGCCTTTTTAACCTCCGGCTTTTCTTCAACCTTTGCCGCATGTCCCGCGGTAAGGCGAATGACCTTTCCGAGAAACTGCTCATAGACGTTTCCGAGTATTTCCGCGCCAAGCACTGAAAATTCGTAAGGAGATTTCGGATAGTAAAGCCCTTCCACTATGTCCTTCAGCGCCTTATCATCTATAACAAGGGTATGGCTGAGTGTGTCGGCCTTGAAGTCAAAAAGCCCGCTATTGTATTTCGCGTCCGCCTGATAAAATAGTTCCATAAGACGTCTGTAAGTGTTTACACCGTTTAAAAGGGCCTGCAGACGGCCATAGCTTTCAATTCCCCTGTCCTCGCAGATGCGGAGGAAAATGATTCTGTCTATTGTCTGCTGGACTGCAAAATTCAGTTCATCCACTGTAAGGCGTGGGTTTCTCTGGGCGAGGTTCTTTGCAAGGATTTCGCGCCACGACTCTATCGCGCGGAGAAATTCCTTATCCACCTCCGCAGTTCCCCTCATCCCCTTTGTTGTCTCAATATAGCGGTCAAAACTTCCCTTTAGAACAGCCTCCTTTGAAAAACGGTCGTATATCTCATCAAACTTTCCAATATATTGCTCATAGGTATAGTAAGCGATTCTGCCAGTAGATACTTTATCGGAGGGATTTGGTGTTATGCGGCAGTCATAAACGGCAAACTCTTCAAAATCGGTAAGAATGGAAAGGGGCAGTTTTGCGCTCCATGCGTAGCGGCGGAGTTGATATGCGGGAGATGTGTCTTCTTTTATGTTGATTGCGGGTTTTTTTGTTTCAAGAAAAAACTTCCTCTGCCCGCCTATGCGGAAGGAATAGTCAGGGGCTTTGAGGCTTATTCCTACCTTTATGGAATCCTCGTGAACTACTTCTTTGTACTGCTCTGCATAGCCCTGTTTATTTTGAACGTCCCAACCGAGGGCTTCAAAAAAGGGGTCTATGAATTCACGCCTCAGTTGCGTTTCGTTATATGAACCGCTTTTGTAGGCATCAAGGTTACGGTGAAACCTCTCAACGAGTTCCTTTGTCTTTTCTTTTGCGTCTTCCATGTCGGTGCTCGCCCTAAAAAATGCGTGTTTATAATACACACACCTTTTTTATAAGGCACCTATCGCATTTATCATAATCTTTTTTCTTCGGACAATGCTCTAATATCCCAAGCCTGCATAAGGCAAAGTCATATTTAACAGGGTCATTTGGGTCCAGCTTTTTTAAATTATCAGTAATCTCCTCTGCCATTTTCCAGTCAGGGTTTTTCCTTTTGGTAAGGCCGATATTTTGAGATATCCGTGCGATATGTGTATCCAGAGGGATTATCAGCTTGTCCGGAGGTATATTCTTCCAGAGGCCGAAATCCAACTTATCACCCCTTCTTACCATCCATCTTAGATAAAGATTTAGTCTTTTGCATGGACTGCCATTGTTTGGAGACGGAAAGAAAAATCTTACACCAGCATGCTGAGGGAGTTTTTCTTTGCCATAGATAGGAGACGAATCGAGCAGTAATACCCTTTCAGAAAAACTTACAAGACTATTCTTTATATTCACATCCTCCGGCTGATAACCTTTTAAAAAAAACCTTTCTACAGAGCCGCTCTTCTCAATCATTTGCTGAGCAAAGTAAATGAGACAGGCAATATCCTTGCCGCTGTTGAATCTGTGGACAAAACCGTCGAATATTTTTGCATCTTTTTGCGGGTTGAAATTGACAATAAACCTGTATGGCTGATTGCCCATCAGTTCCAGCACAGTTCTTACGCTTATCAGGATTCTCTCTACCCGGCCATACGCAAGCGAAGATGCGACCAGACCGACAAGCTCCTGATCTTCCGGTTTTTTAAACTGATGAACAAATTCAAGCGGGTCGGGTGAAAGAAATTTCAGGTCAAATGCAGCATATAGCTTATCAAGGCAGTGCTTTAGATTTTTCATCTGTTGGCTTACGAAACCACATATTTTATCTTATACTGGCCTAATTCTATAACATCGCCGTTTTTGAGGAGGTGGTGTTCCTGCACCTTTTCTTCATTAACCTTTGTAGCCGCCCTGCCGCCTTTGTGCACTATTGTAAACTCGCCCTTCTTGCCCCTCAGGATACTCGCATGATGTTTCGCCATGCCTTTTCCCTCCAATTTTAATTCCATATCATCGCCGATGCCAATGGTAGTTACTGTAGATTTTAAAATATGCTCCTTGCCGTCTTCAAGCACAAGCTTTGATTGTCCGCCTAATTTTGCTTTTACCTCAGGAGCAACAGGCATCTGGGCAGGCGGCGCGGCAACAGGCTGTGTAGGAAGGATAGTTTGTTCTGCATCAGCAGTCTGCGGATATTTAAATGTAAGGGCGTAATTTAATATCTGTATACTGTCGCCGTTTTTAATCTCTTTCGTTGTTATCTTTTCGCCTTTTATAAATGTTCCGTTTGCGCTTCCCTTGTCTTCAACAAGGAATTTGCCGTCCTTTTCTTTTATCACGGCATGATGTCTCGAAACCCCCGGGTTATCTATTAAGATATCGCTGTCTGTCCCCCTGCCAATGGTAGTCTCTGCCTTTGTAATCGCATATTGATTTATAATCTTATCAGCTTGCATGAGAATTACTTCAACGTCTTTTACCGATACCGAGGCGCTTGGTTTTTTTATGTAATGAGCCGTTAAACTCTTTGGCAGCTCATCCTTTGGAGAGATTCCATCAGGCACAGGGGTCATCTGGATATCGTCAAAAACCTCTATAGATGGCACACACCCCTTTTGGCCAAAGAGATAGAGAAGAAGCCCGTCCTTTGGCTGCTCTTGCGCATGAGCGCCGTCAGGAAGATAATTAAATGACGGTCTTCCCTTCAGGCAGATGCAAAAACCCAGCTTTTCACCGCATCTTGCGGCAATTATACTGTCAGCGCCTTTTTGAGCCAGCTCATTAAGTACCTTTTCCATATCAACCATATCTGCCGTAAATTTATGCGCCGGCCGTTTCTTGAAATAAACAAGTATGCTTAAAAGGAGCTTTTTTTCAACCTTATAAAAAACAACGGATGCTGTGCTGAGAGTTGAATAGGCGTCAAAAAAATCCTGGACATCAAGCATGGACAGACCATCTTTATCTGTCCTGCCTGAGGCATACGGTCTTCCGCCTACCACAAAAAGATACGCCATGCCGTCCTTATCTGAAATGGTAAAATAGCCGTCGCCTGCCGTGGAGATTATATCATTAAAAACAGCGTCAAAGTTTTTGATGCTTAAGTTTTTTTCCTCAAATAATTTTTGGACAGCCGGAAATATTGGAATCATGGTTGTTTTCTCCTCACTTAAAGTAAAGGATATGCCTTCCGATAGTTATCCAGTCATTTGGCTTCAGTACGGCTGTTGTCATCTTCTTTCCGTTTACAAAGGTGCCATTGGTACTGTTGAGGTCAGTCACGGTATAAGAACTCTCTGCATTGCCTTCTCTTTTATCTATACGGGCGTGATGGCCTGAAACAGCCATATGGTCAATACATATGTCATTATCATCTTTTCTCCCAACAGTTAAAGAAGGTTTATCAAGGCTATATTCCTTTATGAGGACACCTTGGAATTTGAGGATAAGTTTTGACATATTGATAACATTCCATAATCCAATGCACTACGACCTTTTAAATCCCTCTGCCTGTACGCCGCATACAGGACACCTGTTAGGGGCGGGGCCATTTGCTTTATAGCCACAATTAGAACAGATATTAATTTCGCCTGCTGCTAAATTATTTCCTGGCTTCCTTGTATCCTTTGTATCTGAAAAAGAAGCCGTATGCGGTTTTTCTGTTTTCGGGGTTGAATCAATCTGTCTTATAGGCTTGGGTTCTTCCGGAGAATTTATTGTAGTCTTCCATATCGGCGGAATAGGCCGAGGTTTCTTTGTTTCAGCAGCCAAATGGGTGGGTTTTATTACCTTTTGTTCTTCTAATGGTTTTACCGTTGTCTTACTGGTGGAAGATATTTCATCAACCTTTCTTTTGCCTTCCTCCGATGCCTTTTCCTGTTCGTTGTCTTTTCTTAATAAGAGGGCATGGAGTTTTCCCGCATGCTCCTTTTCTTCTTTTGCCAGGTCCAAAAAAATGTTTTTTACTTCTGTTGTTTCAATCAATGCAGCCATTTGCTCATAACGATTGACGGCATCCATAGCAGCTGCTATGGATGCTCTTAATAGTTGAACAAGCTCTTTTTTCTTGATTGTTTCCAAACCTAAGGGTGTCTTATGCGGCATATATTTCTCCCCTTGAACATTTGCTTTTTCTCATTGCTGTGCTTAGTTTTCACATGCCTTCATCTTTGTTTCGTCGAGCGGGACGATTTCATAAAAACTTCACCAACACTACCGTTATATTATCATCTCCGCCGTTAAAATTTGCAAGACCGATAAGTTCTTCGCAGGCATTATCCAGATTGTCGCCGCACCTGTTGACAATATCAAGCATATCTTTATCCTCTGCAAGCGATGACAGACCGTCGGAACAGATAAGGATAACATCGCCCTTCATCGCCTCCTCATCCCTCGTATCCACCTCAACAGTCTTATCAGTTCCAATCGCTCTTGTAATAACATTTTTATAAGCTGACTTCTTTGCCTCTTCTGCCGTGATTAATCCCATTGAAAGCTGCGTACTCACCATAGAATGGTCTTTGGAAAGTTGTTCAATGCTGTTATTTCTTATCCTGTAAATTCTGCTGTCGCCTACATTTGCAGTCGCAAAACCGCCGTTGCAAATAAGGATGCCGGCAATAGTTGTGCCCATGCCCTTCATTTCCTGCCCTTTTTCTGCCATCTCAAAAACACCCTTATTTGCAAGCTGTATTGCCTTCACGAATATTTCTGAATTTGGCGGCCCTTTTTTAAGCCACTCAGAGAGGCTCATCTTTGTTATCTCAACTGCTATCTGGCTTGCTATCTCGCCTGCCAAGTGGCCGCCCATGCCGTCTGCTACAAGAAAAAGCCCGATATCCCCTGCCGCGCAAAAGCTGTCTTCGTTGAGCTTTCTTTTTTTACCCACATCTGTTTTTGCTGAAAATTTTATATTCATAGATAAATTCCTTGATTTGTCCAGAAAATACCCCCTTTACCCCATCCCCACCCTGACCCTCCCCTTGAAGGGGAGGGGATAAGAGAGATTTCTCCCTTTGAAGGGGAGGGAACAAAAAAGTTTCCTCTCTCTCAGAGAGGATTTCCTACTTTTCTTCCTCTCCCTCAGGGAGAGGATTAAGGTGAGGGTGGGTTAATTTTCATCCCGTCTTTGCCAGACACACTTTTATTGCATTTGCAAATTCAGCGCCTGTCTGGAATCTCTCTTCCGGTTTTTTAGCCAATGCCTTGTCAACGAGTTTTTGCAATATAGGCGGCAGATCCTGTTTATATTCCAGGAGCGATGGCGGAGCTGCATTTGCAATCTGATACATTATTGTTGTTATTGTATCTCCATTGAAAGGTTTTTCACCAACAAGGAGTTCGTAGAGTATTACCCCAAGAGAAAACAGGTCGCTCCTGCCGTCAACCTTTTTGCCGGCAAGCTGTTCAGGGGACATATAGCTTGGTGTGCCCATTATCACGCCTGTCTTTGTGTGAGATGATGATTGTATCTTTGCTATGCCGAAGTCGGTCACCTTTATCTCGCCTTTGGCAAGCATCATGATATTTGCCGGTTTTATATCTCTGTGGACTATACCATTTTTGTGGGCATAATCAAGTGTTTCAGACAACTGGCCGATAATCTTTAAGGTTGTTTTTAGCGGCAGGAGATTCGTTTTTTTACACCAGGTCTCAAGCGTCTTGCCCCTTAGAAGCTCCATTGCAATGTATGCCAGATCCGATTCTTCACCCACATGATAGATGGTTACAATATTGGGGTGCGTGAGTTTACCGGCGCTTTCCGCTTCCCTGAAGAAGCGGTCTTTTACAGCCTTGATGGTATTCGCGTCAACCTCGTCAAAGTGCACGGTCTTTATTGCAACCTCTCTTTTCATTTTTGGGTCAACACCCTTATACACAACACCCATTGCGCCCCTGCCAAGTTCTTCCACTATTTCATAGTCGCCGATAGTGGGTTTTTCCATGCCGTCTATAATGGCTGTGCCCTCTGCCGCTGCCTTAGACCCTTTCCATGCGCCGGCTGCCGGCATGGTTGTCAATTTTTTGATCCGTTCTGCAATATCCTTGTATTTTTTGTCAGTTTTTGCGATATGCTCATACACAGACATTGCCTGTGTCGGCATCCTCTTTCTCTCAAAATCCAGACCGAGGTTGTACAGCGCATCCTTTACCTCGTCATTAACCCGGGAAATGGCCTTAAATTTTTCAAATGCCATATCCAGCGTCCCCTTCCCCTGGAAGAAAAGGCCGAGAAGCCTGTTTGCCTCATCGCTCTCTTCTGTTACAACCTGCTTCTGTTTCTCAACTGTAAGGTAGCTCCTTGAGGTAATCGCGATATAGTTAAAAATAAGAATCAAGATTGGATATGTCAGGTTGAGCCACAGGCCGTAAGATGCGTATGCAAATATGATAGAGATTGTATATGCGGCAATAAGCCCGCCGCCGATATACGCCCCCATCTTTGCCCCAAGCCTTGGCAGTAAAAATGCGGTCAGGATGCCGAATAAAAGTGTTGCGCCAAAGCCAAACATGTCCGCCCAGACAGGCTTGCTTATAAAATCGCGGTTTAATATATTGGAGATTATGGTTGCCTGCCGTTCTATGCCGGGGAACACCGGAGAAAGCGGCGTTGCCTCTATATCTGCCACGCCGATGCCCGTGGGGCCGATGAGAACTATTTTATCTTTAAATGCCCGCTGGTCTATCTTGTCATTCAGGACATCGTAAAAGGAGTAGTGGGGAAATGTCTTTGGAGGGCCGTAATAATTGATAAGCATCTGCATATTGAAGTTTGCAGGCAATAACTGGTCTTTAAGAAACATCTCCACATCCGGACTAATCCAGATATCCTCTTTTGTTGCCCCCGCAAAATTAGCCGCCACAGTCAGCGGAAAGGAGGGATAAAGCCTGTTGCCATAATCTACCACGAGGATGTCGTATCTTGATACGCCGTCTCCGTCAGGGAATCTGTTTACATGGCCCATGTCCACGGCGGCCCTGCTTAACCGTGGTATGGGCCAAATCATTCTGGAGGCTATTGGCGCAGGCACAGGACTACCCTGGATTGCGGCCTTTGCGACCTCAGCCGGTATCTCTTCAGCGCCTAATGTCTTCTGCATACCTGAGCCGAAATCAAAGGCAACCGGCAGCACAACATTGCGGCTGGCCTCAATTGATAAGGCTAATTTCGCATCCCTGTTCAACTCCTCTTTTATCTTCTCTATCTCGCCAAGAAATTCTCCGCCGCCCTTTGCCGATGCAAGACCTAATTCAGAAAATTTTTTCTCCATTGTCTCAATGGCAGACAGACCGCTGGCCTCTTCAGGCTCTGAAAAAATGATATTCAATCCTATGACCTTTGCCCCTGCCCCTGAAATCCTTTTTATAACCTCTGCCATTCTTGTCCTTGGCCACGGCCATCTGCCAAGCTTTGCGATAGACTCATCATCTATTGCAACTATGGCTATCTCTTCACTGGCCTTGGCAGGGTGGAAAAGCCGCATCCTCATGTCATAGCTTTTTAACTCGATTGTTTCAAGAAAACCTGTCTTTGTGTAGAAGAATATGCAGAATATTGATGTGACGATTAAGCCGATAACTATGTCAGGTGTTTTTTTGGAAGGTTTCATAAATTAAATACAGGCTATAGGCAATGGGCAATAGGAAAACCAATAGCCCATGGCCTATCGCCTCTTGCCTGTATTTATCACAGGGGACATGCTTTTGCAAATGGTTTGTGGCTTCTCTATTATTACGGCAATTGACATACTGTTTTGTTGGGCATTGTTGAGGGAATAACTTATTAATAAAGAAAGGAATACCGGAAGCAGGGCCTGCCTAAAAACATCTTTAACTATGGCTGTGATAAGGATTTTGAGAAATCTATGTATTTGGTGGAGGCGGTGGGAATCGAACCCACGTCCGGGAATGCTTATCCAGGGCATCTACATACTTAGCCTGTAGATTTTTCTCGCTTCATGGTTCGTTACAGGCATCAAACCAGGAAACCAGTCCGTTTAAATCTTGCCTTCAGGTCCTTCGGACCGAGCCCCAAAAGCCATCCTGCTGATTGTCGTCTCTTAAATCCGGCAGGAACAGGCCTAAGAGACGCCGGCTGCCTTAAGCAGCCAGAGCGTAATTATAGTCGTTTGCGACTATTTTTTTCTGGTGTTTTAACGAGTCCCCAGGCCTCGGTATGCTTCCCTTGGAATCAGTTCATCCCGTCGAAACCTATCGCCCCCTTGTTTTATTGTAAAGCCAAAATGGCCTTAATTGCAAGATTAAAGTATCTACCGCCTGTCTTTCACTGCCTTTTCCATCTCTCTTTCAACAGTCTTTTCCTTTATTGTCTCCCGCTTATCAAAAAGTTTTTTCCCTTTTGCCAGGGCAATCTCTACCTTGGCTTTACCATTTTTAAAATAAATTTTTGTAGGAATCAGGGTATAGCCCGTTCCCTTTGTTTTTCCTATGAGTTTATTTATTTCTTCCCTGCGGAGGAGGAGCTTTCTTGTTCTGTCCGGCTCGGGCATGGTAAATCTATCAGCCTGTTTGTACGGGCTTATGTGCGTATTTGTCAGAAAAAGCTCTCCATTTCTTACCATGGCATAGCTGTCCTTCAGATTAGCCATGCCGAGCCTTAAGGACTTTACCTCTGTCCCGACCAATACAATCCCAGCCTCAAAGGTTTCATCTATAAAATAGTCATGATAGGCTTTTTTGTTCTGACATACAACTTTTATATCCTCAGCCATCAGATAACTCTGACCACAACAGGTCTAAAGCCTTCTTTTTTTTCAAGCCTTTTACCGTACATTCTTATGCCGAAGAAGGTTATAACAAGAAAGAATGCGCCAAGTATCCCTGAGAGCAAATCAGGGTTTAAAGTTAAGGCAAATTGCCTGACAAATATCTGCCCCAGGGCTACACCGGTAATCAAACCGGCGATAGGGCCGAGATAAAGCAAGAGGCTTGCCTTCAGAAGGGTGGCTGTTCCGACCATTACTACAACCCTGTCTCCAAATTTGGCATTTATAGGGTTTTCAGCCTCTATGATAACCTCACTTGTGCCTATAACCCCGTGGCATGTTTCTCTTGCCACACAACTTTCGCACGAGGTGCCCTTCTCGGTCTTTATAAATGCCCTGCCTTCCTTTATGTCTACCACAACCCCTTGTTCTTCAATCATGTTATTATGCTATCAGATACAGCAGGTATTTTCAACATGCGGTAGACATAAACCCGCGTTATTCCAAAATGAGGTAATGTATTATTTCTTGTGTCAGAAGCAAGAAAGGGGTATCTCCATGGTAAGCCAATACCAAAACAAAAGGAGGATACCCCATGACTCAAAGAGCCACAATAGAGAATTATGCACAGGCAGTAAGGATAGTCAAGGA